>CAIYPU010000154.1 GCA_903928225.1 uncultured Chlorobiaceae bacterium | reverse complement strand
GGACGGTCATTCCTGACGATCGACGTCATGGGCGACATCTATCCCTGCCCCCGGTTCATCGCGCTGCCTGAGCATCGCATGGGCTCCGTTGAGGACCGCACGTTCGAACACGGGGAGCACAGGAAAAGTCTTGTCATCCATGGGGAGGATTGCCGTGACTGCTGGGTACGGTATTTATGCGGAGGGGGGTGTGTCATCGAGCACCTGGGAGCGACCGGTTCTCTGTTCAGGGCGAACGAGCATACCTGCCGGCTGAGGAAGGGAAAGTTCGAGCAGGCGATCCGGGTTGCGTGCAGTCTCGATACCCCTTCTCTGCAATTTTTGATGAAATGTTTCAGATCAGGTTCATGATGTTCTCCTGATCCGTTCGGTGCGTTTACCGGTTCATCGTATCCGAAAACCATGCGGATCGCTTCCTTTTCCCTGAGAAAATTCTAAAGACCTGAGCATGCCCGGGCCCATGCCTTCCTCTGTATAACCGCAAACCATCACTCTACGACCGCATCAACTTCGCAACCGGAAATATCGCAGCTGCAATCCTGCTCGCAGGTGTGCCCGCAGCATGTTCCGCCACCTGATATGTCACTGAATTCTTCATCGAACAATTCCGACCGGGCATCCTGGAACTCTTCAGCGGTAAACTCGAAACCCGATTCTCTTGCGCATATGTTCCGTTCATCAGCAGTGGTGCAGGAGCGCAGCTTTTGCATCAGGGCTTCATTCCGGGCCAGTTCCCGGAGAAATGCCTTTGCATGGTCAAGTGACATGACTATCTCCGTTTATGTCGTTATGGCGTATATAATGTGTGATTTAAGGGAAAATTATCGTTAAAAATAATGATATTTGTCCTGATGAGAAATAAAAAAGTGAGCGGAAAACAGGGGAGACTGGATGGACCAAAGGTGCACGTCCGGTTGTCCAGGCAAAAAGAGGCCGGTTCAACGTCAATGCTGAACCGGCCTCTTTTGATTGATCTTGTGTAACGTGTGGTGCGGTTACACGGCAGAGAGTGCATTGTGGACCTTCTCTGATGCGTCTTTCAGTCCGTTAGCCGAAATGAGGCTGAGACCGGACTCGTCGAGCATTTTCTGGGCGATCGAAGCGTTGGTGCCTTCAAGGCGAACGATGACCGGAAGATGCAGGTCGATGTTTTTCGCCGCTTCGATGATGCCGCCGGCAACCCGGTCGCAGCGGACGATGCCGCCGAAGATATTGACCAGAATCGCCTTGACGTTTTTGTCGCCGAGGATGATCTTGAAGCCTTCCTCAACGGTTTTCGGGCTTGCTCCGCCGCCGACATCGAGGAAGTTGGCCGGTTTTCCGCCCGCAAGCTGGATGATGTCCATGGTCGCCATCGCGAGGCCTGCGCCATTGACCATGCATCCCACGTTTCCGTCGAGCTTGACATAGTTGAGGTTCGATTTCGAAGCTTCGACCTCGAGCGGGTCTTCTTCATGGATGTCGCGCAACTCGAGGAATTCCTTGTGACGGAAGAGGGCGTTGTCGTCGAAATTGATTTTGGCATCGAGGGCGATTACCCTGCCTTCCCTGGTGACCACGAGAGGGTTGATTTCCGCAAGCGAAGCGTCGATAGCGCTGTATGCCTTGTAAAGGGCGATTATGAAATTCACTGCGTTCTTGAACTGTTCCCCCTGGAGGTGGAGGAAAAATGCCGCTTCACGGGCCTGGAACGCCTGGATGCCCAGCAGCGGGTCGATCTGGATTTTCAGGAGTTTTTCGGGAGTTTCTTCCGCGACGGTTTCGATTTCCATGCCGCCTTCGGTCGAGACCATGAGCACGTTCCTCGACGTTGAGCGGTCAAGGGTGATGCCGACATAAAATTCTTTTTCGATATTCATGCCTTCCTCGACAAGCAGCCGCCTGACTTCTTTGCCTTCGGGGCCTGTCTGGTGGGTCACGAGCGTTGCGCCGATCAGCTGTGACGCAATTTCAAACGCTTCATCGGGGCTTTTGGCAAGCTTCACTCCGCCTGCTTTTCCCCTTCCTCCGGCATGGATCTGGGCTTTTACGACCACTACGGGGCTGCTCTGTTCCTCGAAGAGCTGTTCGGCAGCTTTCCTGGCTTCATCGGGGGAAAACGCCACGATACCTTTCGGGACGGCGACACCGAATTTTCTCAGGATATCCTTGCCTTGATATTCATGAATGTTCATATTTCAAAAAGTGTTGGGTTACTGACGAAAGCCTCAACTTGCAATGCAGGAAAATGGGGATGGCGCATCAGGCGCAAAAGTTTTATAATAGCAAAAATTATAAATACGGTAAAACCTTCCGGAATGTTTGTTCGATATTCTTTTCGATAGCAGCTTATGGATTATACGTACTGTATGGAACTTGCCTTCAGGGAAGCGATGAAGGCGTTTGAAAGAAAAGAGGTGCCCGTAGGCGCTGTCGTGCTCGACAGTTCGGGGCATGTGGTCGGCAGGGGCTACAACCAGGTCGAGGCCCTCTCCGATTCGACCGCCCATGCCGAAATGATCGCCCTCACTGCCGCCATGGCGACGCTCGGCACCAAATACCTCGAAGAGTGCACGCTTGCGGTCACGATGGAGCCCTGCCCGATGTGCGCCGGTGCGATCGTGAATGCCAAAGTCGGCAGGGTCGTTTTCGGGGCGTACGATCCGAAAATGGGGGCTTCGGGGACCGTGCTGAATGTCACGGGGTGCCGGCAGCTCAACCACCAGCCGGAGGTGTTCGGCGGGATCATGGAAAACAAGTGCTCGGAACTGCTCAAGGATTTTTTCAGGGAGTTGCGCCGTAAACCCTGACCGTGATCATGCGGTAAAACTCCTCAGTCTTCGTTTTTCTGCACCGAGATGTTTTCCCTGATGATATGTTTCAGCGATGTCGCGAGGTGCGAGACGATTTCCTGGGCGATGCCGCTTCCCGAGTTCGGATTCTGCACGGTGTCGAGGCTCTCTATACCTGCTTTTTTTACGGCGTTGCTGATGGTGCCCGACAGGATGGGGTTGCACTCCTTGACGATCTCCTTCAGCATGAACGAGGTTTCGAACATGCTGTGCTGCATGATTTCCTTGCGGTCCTCCTCCGAAGTAAGCTGGCACAGGCGGATCGCTATCATGCCCGCAAGGCAGGTCAGGTAGGTGTTCGTGCTGCCTGCAAGGAAAAGGTTCAGGAAAAACGGCGTCAGCAGGTTGCCTGCCGGCAGCATCGACGAAAGGGTGTTGCTGAATGCCGACTGGATGATCGGCTTGATATGCGGCGGGATATCCTCTTTTTTGAAGTCGGAAAGGGGAAGGTAAATGTAGACGGAACGGACCAGTCTGATGAATTCGAGAAAGTGCTGCTCGCGGTAATGGATGGCGTAAACCTTCCAGATCACCTTGAAAATGTTGATGAGCGACGTGGTGGTGCCGTAGGAGGTGTTCTGAGCGAAAGCGCCGACAAAAAAGTTTTTCGACGCGATCTGTTTTGTCGCGTTGAGCGCATCGACTTCGAGGAATTTCAGGTTCGTGCGGACCCAGCGAAGGTCCCTGCCTTTTTTGTTGGGTTCCGGGTGTTGCGGGTGCACGGGCATTCTCGAGCCGAGCCATGCGGCATAGGAGCCCATCGATCCGGAATTTTCCTGTTCAGGCAGTTTCGGCGACCTGGGAGCGCGGAACAGCAGGAACGCATGGAAAAAAACAGCGAGCAGGATTGCGGAGCAGATGACGACGAAGGCGATGCCGGCGTAGGGGTGCAGCTTGCCGACAAGCGCTGCAGCCGCGCTTACCTGGTTTACGATAAAGAGTGTTCCTACCAGGGTGACCGCCACAATCGAGGCGGAAAGAAACAAATGTGCTTTTCTTTTCATACCGGCAGATCGGTTGGCTGTTTCCTTCCAGGACAATGCGACCCTTTCAGGAAAATTCGTGTTTTCCGCCGCCAAATCAAAACGGTCAGCAGGCTTCAGGCTCAGGAAGCTTAATCGAATGATCGGTGCTGAACTGGTAATCGAGAAAAACATCGGATGCTCGGGGAAGCTGCCATTTTCCGTTCGGGAGCAGGTTCGTGGTTTCCTTGAGGCGGTAGGTGGTGTGTCCGCAGGTCCAGCAGTCGTAATTCGCCATGCCGGTACAGAGGCAGGTCTTTTCGTGCACCTTGAGCTGTTCTCCCGGTTTTTTCACTTCGAGCGCGGCGTAATAGGCGTCGATATAGGTGCATTTTCCGCCGTTTTCGAGCAGGTAGCCGAGGCCTTCGCAGTTCGGCCTGATCGCATAGCGCAGGGTGGGCGAGCTGGTGAGCATGCGCATGGGGTATCCGGTCGTGGATGCCATGTTGACCACGATATCTTCCTCCTTTGCACTGATGTACTCCTGCTTGACCTGGTAAGGCAGTCCTGCCTCCCTGCTGATGGCGAACCTGGTTGCTACCTGTACGCCTGCCGCACCCATAGAGAGGTATTCGGCCGCATCGGTGCCGGTGAAGATGCCGCCTGCCGGGATTACCGGAATATCAAGGTTCTCTTTCCTGAGGAAATCGAGCACCTCGAGGAATATCGTTTTCAGGTCGAAGGTATGCCAGTCATCCGGGCCGAAACCAAGATGGCCTCCGGCGAGCGGGCCTTCGACGATGATGTAGTCGGGCATGCGTTCGACGCGCACGGCCCGTTTGAGGAAAATCGACAGGGCCCTGGTCGAAGAGATGATGATGCCGATTTTCACATCGCGGAACCTCGGGTTGTCCTTGATGAGGTCGAGCGAACGGAGGTTGAGGCCGGCAGCAAGCGTCAGGCCGTCGATGCCTGCGTCCATGGCGGCGTTGAGCCTGACCTGGAATGTCTCGTTGGAATTGTTCATGGTAAGCTTTTCCATGCAGTTCAGGAAAATCAGACCATTGCCGCTTTTTTGCGAGATCGTGTATTCGATATATTTTTTCTGTGCTTCGGCAACTTCGCCAAGGTCGAACTGGACCCTTGATTTGTCGGGATTGCCGATACAGTCGGTGTACCTTTTCCTTTTGGTGCTGACAAAGGAAGTTTTGAAAATCGAGTCGCAGACAAATCCTGACTCGGCATCGGAAATATGGCCTATGCCGCCGAGTTTTTCCGCGGCGAGCGCGAGTTCGGTGGTTGAAATATTGACGCCCATACCGCCGACGACGATAGGAACATATTCCTTTCCCCCAAGCTTCAGCCTGAAATTGTCTACCTTCATTTTATTCGGTGAAAATCGGTTACAGAACCCCATTGCCCTGGGGCACGGGAGCCGGCTCAAGCACATGCCGGTCCAGCGCAAAAAAGTCCATCAAGATATGATATTTCGATTTATAAATCTAAAGCCAAATCACACAAAATCATTCCGGAACCGGCAAGGCTGGCGGGGTATTTCATCCTGCTTTGGTTAAATTATCCGATTCTTCATGATGTTTGAGAATAGGTCGGGAGAATATTAAATTGCAGGCCAATAACCGGAAAAGGCTGTATTGCTTAAAAAAAAGAGGACAATATCCTGATAAGGGGAAAATAACTATGATAAAACTGGTTTTGTTGCGGCACGGGGAGAGTCAGTGGAACCTTGACAACCGCTTCACGGGATGGTACGATATCGATCTTACGGAGCAGGGCAGGAAAGAGGCTTCCAATGCCGGAAAACTGCTTCGCGAATCAGGGTTCGTTTTTGACATCGCGTTTACCTCCGTACTGAAACGGGCCATCAGGACCCTCTGGAACGTGCTTGATTCGATGGACCTGATGTGGCTGCCAGTCACGAAGAGCTGGAGGCTCAACGAAAGGCATTACGGCGCACTCCAGGGCCTCAACAAGAGCGAAACCGCCCAGAAGTATGGCGACGAGCAGGTGCTCGTGTGGCGCAGGAGCTACGATACGCCCCCGCCGGCCCTCGAGCCGGGCGATGACCGTTTTCCCGGAAACGATCCGCGTTACGCCGATCTCGATCCGGCGGAAGTTCCCCTTACCGAGTGCCTGAAGGATACGGTCGCCAGGTTCCTGCCCTTCTGGCATGAAAAAATTGCTCCGGAAATCCGCAAGGGCAAGAATGTCATCATCGTCGCCCACGGTAATTCGCTCCGTGCGCTGGTAAAGTACCTCGACAACGTTTCCGAGGAAGATATCGTCGGACTGAACATTCCGACGGGCGTGCCGCTTGTTTACGAACTCGACGATGACCTCAGGCCCATCAGGAACTACTACCTCGGCGACCAGGAAGCCATCAGGAAAGCCCAGGAAGCGGTGGCGAAGCAGGGTAAAGCGTAACGGAATCCGGCGTGCGGTATACAGGATTCATGTTTTTGAAAAATAAATCATATATATTCCGCACTTTCATCTGTCGGTGGCTTTTTTGAAATTTTTGAAAAGTTGTGCCTGTAACTATATGAATGATACGTCACATACGGGGCTTTACGATCCCCGTTTTGAACACGATGCCTGCGGCGTAGGATTTGTCGCGCATATCAAAGGCGTCAAGTCCCACGAAATTGTCGAGCAGGGTCTTCAGATCAACGATAACCTGAAGCATCGTGGCGCAAGCGGAAGCGAAAAGAACACCGGGGACGGTGCAGGCATACTTCTGCAGGTGCCCGACAAGTTCCTCCGCAAGGTTTGTGCGGAACGGAACATCGAACTGCCCGAAGCGGGCCGTTACGGCGTCGGCATGCTTTTCCTGCCGCCCGACATTTCCCAGCGCAG
This sequence comes from uncultured Chlorobiaceae bacterium, assembly GCA_903928225.1. GTDB lineage: Bacteria > Bacteroidota > Chlorobiia > Chlorobiales > Chlorobiaceae > Chlorobium. Next base: position 10,311 of record CAIYPU010000154.1, on the reverse strand, counting down.
GGCCATCGAAGATATCTGCCGCCAGATGATCCAGGCCGAGGGCCAGAAATTCCTCGGCTTCAGAAAGGTCCCTACCAACAACGAGGAACTCGGCCAGACGGCCCGCTCGCAGGAACCGGTGGTCAAGCAGCTGTTTGTCGGCTGGGGCAAGGATATCCAATCCGAACTGGACTTCGAAAGGAAGCTCTATATTATCCGCCGCCGCATCACGAAGCGGGTGAAATACACGGCGGGCCTGCTCGGCAGCAACTATTTCTATATATCAAGCTTCTCGGCGAAAACGATTGTCTACAAGGGCATGCTGCTTCCGGAACAGGTCGGTTCGTTCTATCCCGAGCTGCACGATCCGGACATGGAAAGCGCCATCGCCATGGTGCATTCCCGCTTCAGCACCAATACCTTCCCGAGCTGGGACAGGGCGCACCCTTACCGTTTCCTCAGCCATAACGGGGAGATCAACACGCTCCGCGGCAACGTGAACTGGATGAATGCAAGGGAAAAGAACATCCAGTCGGAGATCTTCGGCGATGCGCTCGAGGACATCAAGCCGGTCATTCTCGAAGACGGAAGCGATTCGGGTATCCTCGACAACGTTTTCGAATTCCTCGTGCTTTCGGGCCGCACCCCGGCCCATGCCGCGATGATGATCATTCCGGAACCATGGGCGGGCAATGCCGCCATGTCCGCGGAGAAAAAGGCTTTTTACGAATATCACAGCTGCCTCATGGAACCGTGGGACGGTCCGGCTTCGGTCGCCTTCACCGACGGTGTCCAGATCGGCGCAGTGCTCGACCGCAACGGCCTTCGCCCGTCGCGCTACTATATCACGAAGGACGACCTGGTCATCATGGCTTCCGAAGTCGGCGTGCTCGATATCGCGCCGGAACGCATCCTCAAAAAGGACAGGCTGCAGCCGGGCAGGATGTTCCTTGTCGATACGGCACAGGGACGCATCATTTCCGACGAGGAGATCAAGAGCTCCATCGCGTCTGAAAAACCTTACAGGGAGTGGATCGACCGGAACATCATCGACCTGGAGGCCCTCGAGGACCATCCGGAGCTGAAAAACCCGGCGGAGGACATGCACAGCCTCACGGCCCGCCAGAAGGTTTTCGGTTACACCCAGGAGGACATCAACCTGCACATCAGGACGATGAGCGAAAAAGGGGTGGAACTGGTCGGTTCGATGGGCAACGACACGCCGCTCGCTGTGCTGTCCAACAAGCCGAAGCTTCTCTACGATTATTTCAAGCAGCTTTTCGCACAGGTCACCAACCCTCCGATCGATTCGATCCGTGAGGAGCTGATAACCTCCACGACCGTCATGCTCGGCACCGAAGGCGACCTGCTCGAGCCGGTCGAGGTCAACTGCCGCAGGGTCAGGCTTCCATACCCCGTCCTTTCGAACCAGGGGCTGGAAAAAATCCGTGGCATCGACAAGCCGGGTTTCCGTGCCGTGACCTTGCCGATTTTCTATGATATCGCACAGGGAGGCAAGGGCATCGAGACCGCGATGCAGGATATCTACCGCCAGTCGGAGCAGGCTGCCGCGAAAGGCGTCAACATCATCATTCTGTCGGACAAGGGCGAAATCGGCAAAGACCGCGCTCCCATCCCGGCACTGCTTGCCGTTTCCGGCCTGCACAATTTCCTGATCAATGCCGGGCTCCGGACAAAGATCGGGCTCGTGCTCGAATCTGCCGATCCGCGCACGGTGCACCACTTTGCCATGCTCATCAGCTATGGCGCAGGCGCGGTGAACCCCTACATGGCGTTCGAGACCATCCGCTCGATGGTTTCTTCGGGCCACATCAGGCTCGATGTCACGACCGCCATCAGGAACTACGTGAAAGCTGCGGTCAAGGGTGTCGTGAAGACCATGGCGAAGATGGGCATTTCAACCATCCAGAGCTACCGCGGCGCGCAGATATTTGAAGCTGTCGGCCTCAATTCCCAGATCATCGATGCCTATTTCCCGCGCACGCCGACCAGGATCGAGGGCATCGGCCTGGATGTGGTTGCCGAAGAGGTCCGCAGGCGCCATGAGATGGTTTTCCCTTCGTCGGGCAACAAAGTCGACCGCGGGCTGGCCCCTGGCGGCGAAAGAAGATGGCGCTACAACGGCGAGTTCCATCTGTTCAGCCCGGAAGCGATCCATTTCCTGCAGCACTCCTGCCGGACGGCGAACTACGAGCTGTTCAAAAAGTACGAAAACCTTATCGACGACCAGAGCCAGAACCTCTGCACGATCCGCGGCCTGATGGACATCAGGTTCAGCAAGAAAGGCGTGCCGCTTGAAGAGGTCGAACCGGTCGAGGAAATCCTCAAACGCTTCAAGACCGGCGCCATGTCCTACGGCTCCATCAGCCAGGAAGCCCACGAGACGCTTGCCATCGCCATGAACAGGCTTGGCGGGAGGAGCAATACCGGCGAGGGCGGAGAAGACCCGGCACGTTTCCGGAAGGAACCGAACGGCGATTCCCGTATGTCGGCCATCAAGCAGGTCGCATCGGGCCGTTTCGGCGTCACCAGCGAATACCTCGCCAACGCCAGGGAAATCCAGATCAAGATGGCCCAGGGCGCCAAGCCCGGCGAAGGCGGCCAGCTTCCGGGCACAAAAGTCTATCCGTGGGTTGCGAAGACCCGTCACTCCACACCGGGCGTAGGCCTTATTTCGCCGCCTCCGCACCACGATATCTATTCCATCGAGGACCTTGCGCAGCTCATTTTCGACCTGAAAAACGCAAATCCCGATGCACGTATCAATGTCAAACTCGTATCGACCGTCGGTGTCGGCACGATCGCCGCAGGCGTGGCCAAAGCGCATGCCGATGTGGTGCTCATCAGCGGCCATGACGGCGGAACGGGCGCATCTCCCGTCTCGAGCATCATGCATGCGGGCATGCCCTGGGAGCTCGGCCTTGCCGAAGCTCACCAGACCCTCGTGCTCAACAACCTCCGGAGCCGCATCACCGTCGAGGCGGACGGCCAGCTGAAGACGGCTCGCGATATCGTTGTCGCCGCCCTCCTCGGCGCGGAAGAGTTCGGATTCGCCACAACCACCCTTGTCGTCATGGGGTGCATCATGATGCGCTGCTGCCAGGACGACTCCTGTCCGGTCGGTGTCGCCACACAGAACCCGGAACTCAGGAAGAACTTTACCGGCAAGCCGGAGCACGTCGAGAATTTCATGCGGTTCCTTGCAGAAGGGGTGAGGGAGTACATGGCGAAGATCGGCGTCCGTTCCCTCAACGAACTTATCGGCCGGACCGACCTGCTCAGCATGCGCAAGTCGGTCGATCACTGGAAAGCACAGGGGATCGATCTTTCAAAAATTCTTCATCATGCCGACCATTGCGATCATGAGAGCTGCTACTGCACGATCGCACAGGAGCATGGCCTCGAGGATACCCTCGACATGACCACGCTGCTCACCATCTGCGAACCGGCAATCAAAAGGAAGGAAAAGGTGTTCAGCACCCTTCCGATCAGGAATACGAACAGGGTGGTGGGTACCATACTGGGCTATGAAATCACCAGGGCCCACGGATCCGCAGGTCTTCCGGAAGACACCATCCACCTGAAGTTCACCGGATCGGCCGGACAGAGCTTCGGTGCGTTCATCCCGAACGGCATAAGCCTCGAACTTGAAGGCGATGCAAACGACTATATCGGCAAAGGCCTTTCAGGCGGCCGCATCGTTGTCTATCCGCCGAAATCCTCGACCTTCGTGCCAGAGGAAAATATCATCGTCGGCAACGTGGCACTCTACGGTGCCACCTCCGGCGAAGCATATATCCGGGGTATGGCGGGAGAGCGCTTCTGCGTCAGGAACAGCGGCGTGAACGCTGTTGTCGAAGCGATCGGCGACCACGGCTGCGAGTACATGACCGGCGGCAACGTGATCATTCTCGGCAGGACTGGCCGCAACTTTGCGGCCGGCATGTCCGGCGGTACCGCTTTTGTCTACGATCCTGAAGGAACGCTCAGGGACAACTGCAACCATGAGATGGTGAGCCTTACCCCGCTGGAAGGGCAGATCGACGAAGCGCTGGTCAGGACCATGGTTGAAAAACATGTCAACTTCACCGGCAGCGAGCTGGGCAAGGGTATTCTCGATGCCTGGGACAATTGCAGGGGACTTTTCGTGAAGGTCATGCCGCACGATTACCGCCGTGCGCTCGAAGCCATGAAAGAGGTCGAGGCCGCAGGCATAACGGGCGACGAAGCAGTCATGGCGGCATTCTATAAAAATATTCACGATCCTGCCCGCGTTTCGGGGAACTGATCCCGGAAAGCACAGGGAAGCATGCTTGGAAAAGAATAATTATCGTTATGGGAAAACTTAAGGGTTTTATGGAGTACCGGAGGGCCTTGCCTGCCGACAGGGAACCTCTCGAAAGAATAAAGGACTGGCAGGAGTTCCACGAAAAAATGCCTGAGGAAGGCCTTCGCGACCAGGGTGCACGCTGCATGGACTGCGGCACTCCCTATTGCCATACCGGGTTCATGCTCAGCGGCATGACGACCGGCTGCCCGATCCACAATCTGATCCCCGAGTGGAACGACTACGTGTACAAGGGGTTCTGGCAGGATGCCTACAACAGGCTCGCAAAGACCAACAACTTCCCTGAATTCACCGGAAGGGTCTGTCCCGCGCCGTGCGAAGGGTCCTGCGTTCTCGGCATCATCAAGCCGCCGGTCACCATAAAGAACATCGAGTATGCGATCATCGAACGCGCTTTTGATGAAGGCTGGGTCGAGCCGAAAGCCATCGCGGTCAGGACCGGCAAAAGGGTGGCCGTGATCGGATCGGGCCCTGCCGGCCTCGCCTGTGCGGACCAGCTCAACAAAGCCGGCCACAGCGTGACGGTCTTCGAGCGCGATGACCGGTTCGGCGGACTCATGATGTACGGCATTCCCAACATGAAGCTTGACAAGGTGAAGGTCGTCGAGCGCCGCATCGAGATCATGAAATCCGAAGGGATCACCTTCATGTCCAGCACCGGGGTTGGAACCGATTACCCCGCAGGCAAGCTTCTCGAGGAGTTCGATGCCGTCGTGCTCTGCACCGGTTCCACCAGGCCGCGCGACCTTGCCGCGGAAGGAAGGAATATCCCCGGTATCCACTTCGCGATGGATTTTCTCCGCTCCGGCACGAAAGCCCTGCTTGACGGAAAAGAGCCTGCGATATCAGCGGCCGGCAGGAACGTCGTCGTCATCGGCGGTGGCGATACCGGCACCGACTGCGTGGCGACATCGATCCGCCAGGGATGCAAAAGCGTCATCCAGCTCGAGATCCTTCCGAAACCGCCGAAGGAGCGCCAGCCCGACAACCCGTGGCCCGAATGGCCCAAGGTGTTCAAGGTCGATTACGGCCAGGAGGAAGCTGCGGCACTTGCCGGCCAGGATCCGAGGCGCTACGCCATGATGACCAAGAAGTTCATCGCAGGTGATAACGGAACTGTAAAAGCCGTTGAAGTGTCGAAGGTTGACTGGATCATGCAGGACGGCAGGTTTGTGCCTGTTCCGGTCCCCGGAACCGAGGAAATCGTTCCTGCAGACCTGATATTGCTCGCCATGGGCTTCATCGGCCCTGAAGAGGACCTGCTCAACCAGCTCCAGGTCGTTCGCGACGAACGTTCGAACATCAGGGCGACGGACAAATGCTTCCGGACGAACCAGGAAAAGATTTTCGCTGCGGGCGATGCTCGCAGGGGCCAGAGCCTCGTTGTCTGGGCAATTTTCGAAGGACGCAGCGCCGCTCGCGAGTGTGACCGCTATCTGATGGGAACGACAAACCTGCCGTAAACGATTGGGCGCTTTTGTTTGTTGTAACCACTAATTGAACTGAAAACTATTGTTTAACCGGGTTGCCCATGGAACAGCAGAAACTCAGGGAACTGCTTGATACCCTGCATCAGGAGCTTGCCGGCGTCGATTCCGTAGATGAAACGACAGGCAGCGTGCTTGAAAGCCTGCGTGAGGATATCGGCAAATTGGTCGACAGGGAACAGGCTGCCGCCATCGTATCCGACGAACCGCTCATCGACCGGCTCAACGAAGCGGTCAATCATTTCGAAGCCGGACACCCCAGGCTCAGCCTGGCAATCCAGCACGTGCTTGACAGCCTGGCAAACATGGGCTTCTAAGCACCGACAATAAAAAATTGCTGAAAGTACCAACGTTTCATGACTAAAGAGAAAGAGCCGGTAAAAGGAAAACCCAGGAACGGGAACGGCAACGGTGAGCAGGTCGTCTGCTCCTTTTGCGGCCGCAGTGCCCAGGAGGCTGCAAGCATGGTGGCCGGTCCGAGGGCGTTCATCTGTGACCGCTGCATCAAGGCATCGTTCGATATCCTGCGCAATGAGCTCAGCGCGATACAGCACTCCGAACAGAAGGCCGAAAGGCCTTTCCAGCCCCGTCTGGTAAGCCCGAAAGCGATCAAGGAGTCGCTCGACCAGTATGTCGTGGGTCAGGATATCGCCAAAAAGTCCCTTTCCGTCGCCGTTTACAACCACTACAAGAGGATCGAGTCCCAGGAGTGGATGCGTGAAGATGACGGCGTGGTTATCGAAAAAAGCAACATCCTCCTGATCGGCCCGACCGGGACCGGGAAGACGCTGCTTGCCCAGACCCTCGCAAACCTGCTTGAAGTGCCGTTCTCGATTGTCGATGCGACTTCGCTTACCGAAGCGGGTTATGTCGGCGATGATGTCGAAACCATCCTGGCGAGGCTTCTTCATGCCGCTGATTTCAATCTCGAAAGGACCGAACGCGGCATCATCTATGTCGACGAAATCGACAAGATCGCCCGCAAATCGGCCAATGTTTCCATTACCCGCGATGTTTCCGGCGAAGGGGTCCAGCAGGCGCTGCTGAAGATCCTCGAAGGCGCAGTTGTCGGCGTGCCTCCCAAGGGTGGTCGCAAGCACCCGGAGCAGCAGCTGATCAACATCAATACCAGGAATATTCTCTTTATCTGCGGCGGCGCGTTCGAAGGTCTCGACCGCCTTATCGCCCGCAGGGTATCGAAGTCCTCGATGGGTTTCGGTTCGAAGGTGAAGGACAAGAATTCCGGTTACGATCCGGAAATCCTCAGGTACGTCATTCCGGACGACCTGCACGAATATGGCCTCATTCCCGAATTCATCGGAAGGCTTCCTGTGATCTCGACGCTTGACCAGCTCGACGAAACCGCGCTGCGCAACATCCTCGTCGAACCGAAAAACGCCATTACGAGGCAGTACAGGAAACTTTTCGAAATGGACGGGGTTGAACTCGAATTCACCGACGATGCGCTCGACAAGGTCGTCGAAATCGCCATAGAGCGGGGAACAGGGGCCCGCGCCCTGCGTTCGGTGCTCGAGAACGTCATGATCGACATCATGTTCGAGCTTCCCTCCATGAGCGGGGTTCACAAATGCGTCATCACGGCGGATACCATCGAGAAAAAGTCGCCGCCGCAATACCTCACCGGGGAGGGCAAGCAGAAAAAAACTGCATAATCTGCGGTGAAGGCCTTTCCGGTATTTGGAATTTTGCGGGGAAAGCCTATATTTACAGCCTTTCCAAGAGGACGATTAGCTCAGTTGGTTAGAGCGCTACATTGACACTGTAGAGGTCAGAAGTTCGAATCTTCTATCGTCCACATCCTCATAAAAGCCTGCAAATTAATAACTTGCAGGCTTTTTTATTTCCTGCCAAAATCCCTGATATTACTTGATTTTTATCATTGTTAGGCGTTTTTTATAGTAAATCTGAGACCTCTATGCGACGCGGATTTTTCAATGGGGTCCGGAACAGGGAGGCAGGTATGAGACTTAATATCAACAGATGAGGCCTTTTGGGTGGTTTCATAGTTGGTTTGCGTGGATAGTTGCATAGTCTGGACAGATTCATTCCCGAAAAGGGCTTTTTGGGATGAGTAACATAAATTGGTTTATAAAAGTAACGAAAAGTGTTGCTATTTCAGATTGATTTATATAATTACCTGTATGAATATGTCCCGATACATAGAGGGTTTGCAGGAAAAAGGCCGGTTCTGTTTCAGTGGCCTTGAGGCTGCTTCGGCTCTTGACACGGGTGTTGTGGCAACACGTGCAGCTTTGCGCCGATTGAGGCACAAGGGTGAACTTGCTATGCCCATGCGAGGATTTTATGTGATTGTGCCTCCGGAATACCGACAGACAGGATGCCTGCCGGCGAACCAGTTCATTCCTGCTTTGATGGAGTATCTTGAAGAGTCCTATTATGCAGGGATACTTTCTGCCGGTGAGTTTTATGGTGCTGCCCATCAACGCCCTCAGGCCTTTCAGGTTGTAACGGAGCATTCCCGGTCAGGGATTGTCTGCGGGTCAGTCAAAGTGGATTTCATCAAGCGTAACAATGCGTCCATGATGCCGAGCCGGGATTTTAAGACTTCGCGCGGCTACCTGAAAGTGTCAACTCCTGAAGTAACCGCTTTCGATGTGGTTGGTTATCCTCATCATGCGGGAGGACTTGACAATGTCGTCACTGTACTGGCGGAATTGGCTGAATCCCTCGATGCCGGACAGCTGTCCGCCATAGCTTGGTTATCACCGGTATCCTGGGCTCAGCGCCTTGGTTATCTTCTTGAATTCATCGATGAGACGGAACTGGTTGAAGGACTGGCTTCCTACGTTGCCGAGCGGAAACCTGTTCCAGCACTGTTGTCTCCATCACGATCATCTCATGGCGTTCGGCAGAACAAAAGGTGGCGACTTTTGCCGAACGAAACGGTTAATCCCGACCTGTGATTCCTCTTGACTATATCACCGAATGGCGGGCTCACGCGCCGTGGCAGCAGATTTCCCAGATCGAGCAGGACTTGATCATCAGCCGTGCGCTGGTCGATCTTTACAGCCATCCTGTTGCAGCGGGGAATCTGGTGTTTCGTGGCGGCACAGCCCTTTTCAAACTTCATCTTCTTCCGGCGAGGTATTCTGAGGATATCGATCTGGTCCAGAAAATGCCTGGGCCGATCGGCCCGGTCATGGATGCAGTCCAGGAAAAACTCAATCACTGGCTTGGTGAACCCAGACGGAAGCAGTCGGAAGGTCGGGTTACACTGATCTGGCGGGTTGAGTCAGAGGAAGGGCTTCCGTTGCGATTGAAAGTCGAGATCAATTCCAGGGAACACTTTACCGTACTGGGCTATCAGGAGATGCCATTTTCGATGATATCACGATGGTATACCGGACGAACTACCATTACCAGTTATGGCTGTGACGAGTTACTCGGGACGAAGCTTCGGGCACTTTATCAGCGGAAAAAAGGCCGGGATCTGTTCGATATCTGGCATGCATCACGGACGCTTGCGGTCAATCCCGAATCTGTCGTTTTTTGCTTTCTTCAGTATTTGGAGCATGAACAACGCAAGGTCAGTCGGGCTGAGTTCGAGATGAACCTTTTCGAAAAGCTTGATGATCAGCGTTTTTTCGATGAAATGGCTCCACTTCTGACCAGTTCGACGTCATGGGATGTCAAAGCTGCCGGACTTTACGTACTGGAGGTGCTGGCCCCGTTGATGCCAGGACCCGCATGGCTACAGACGAAAGAGAAATTGGCAGTTTTCAAAGGGAAATGAGTCCCTCTGCCGATTTTATTTTTCGTGCGCATGATCATCGATGATGATGAAAAACTTGATACCCCATTGTTATACGAGTGCTGCTGTATTGGCTGCTCTACAAATGCGAAGTCATCAAACTTACCGCTAAAAGCTATCGGCTCGAACACCGTACAACCATCTTCGAACAACAGCAACTGGCGGAAGGAGGCGCCACCCGTAGAAAAAAGCAACTATCGCTTCATAAAGTCGTAGTAGATCATAGCGATATGACGTAATTTAAATCCGCTCCCTGGGTGATTGCTAATTTCCGAAATTGGCTGGTTTTTAATTTCCGACTACAGTGGGACTGGTTCGATTTCGAGTGGTATGTCAGGAAGGGCTGTTCCATGAATCTGTCTCACTTCATCGTTCGAGCAAAACAAAGTGGCCACCTGAAAGCAGATAGTCTTACTGATGAGGAATTCAGGAACTTGCTCGAAAAGCGGATCAAAGCGCTCGATGTAGCTGAAGCCGTAAAAGATGTTTCCCGGTTTGTGAAGGATTCCAATGCCTTGAAAATCTGGTCAAAGGATTATTTCCATGACCTTGCCAGGCATATACAGATAACCGCTTGATCAAGCATAGGAAAAACGAGGGGGGGCGTGAGCCCATAAAACTGAGCCAGTTGCTCTTAGAAATTTCATGCCTTTGTGGCAAGGGGGCGTTTCATGTGCTTGCGG
>CAIYPU010000153.1 GCA_903928225.1 uncultured Chlorobiaceae bacterium | reverse complement strand
GTTTCAGGTTTCGCATCGAGAATTTCGAACAGCCGTTTTCCTGCATGGGTGTCCGCTTCGAGGTTTTTCATGGAAGCAGGCAGGGGCAGGAATGGTTCGAAGGATGCCATGACGGCCAGGGTGATCACGGTCAGGGCAATGCCGTTGGCACCCGAATTCTGCAGGCCGGGTACGAGCGCGCAGAGGACCGCGATGACGGCTGCGTTCATGAGCAGGCCCGTGAGGGACTCGTGCATGCCGTCAAGCAGGGCGTTGCGGTTCTGAAGGCGGAGCATGCCGGTTTCATTGTCCTGCATCCGGGCAAGGTGGGCGGGAAGTTTTCCGTAGACCTTCAGTTCTCCTATGCCTTGCAGGAAATCGAGGGCAAGGACCTGCCGGTTTGTTTTCAGTTCCATGATTCCAGTCTGCGTTCCTCTGCCGAGGGTGACGACCAGCAGAGGGACGACGATGCCCGCAAGCAGATGGAAAAACATGACAAGCAGTGCGGCCTGGATGGACCAGGTGCCGAGAAGGAGCATCATCATCAGGGAAACGAGGGTGGCGGTCAGCGGTGGAGCAAGCACCCTCGTATAGATGTTTTCGAGGCTCTGGATATCGTCCACCACACGCTGGAGCAGGTCGCCGCTCCTGAAGTGGAGCAGCCTTGCCGGAGCGAGGGGCTCGATGGCATCGAAGAACCAGAGTCGGAGTTTCGCAAGTATTCTGAAGGTCGTGCTGTGCGAAACCAGCCGTTCGGCGTAGCGGAGCACCCCGCGGGCGATTCCGAAGAACCTCACACCGATGATGCCGAGCTGCAGGGCTCCGAGGGGCGGCTGAAAAGCGGCTTTGGCGATGAGGTAGCCGGAGGTGACCAGAAGCCCTATGCCGCTTCCTGTCGTTGCGAAACCGATGAGCGCCGCGATCGCCATCCAGAGGTAATAAGGCCTGACAATGGCCGTGAGGCGGAGAAATGTTTTCATGCCGCAGCCTCCTGCTGGATGGAAAACGAGTCGCGGTAGAACCCTTCGAGGCCGATCAGCTCGTCGTGCGTTCCGCTGGCGGCGATTTTCCCGTTGCTGACCACGATGATCCGGTCTGCAGAACGGATTGTTTCGAGGCGGTGGGCGATGATCAGGGTCGTCCTTCCCCGGGTGAGGGCCTGCATCGAACTGCGCAGCTGTGCTTCCAGTTCCGGATCGGTATGGGATGTGGGCTCGTCGAGCACGATGATGGGTGCGTTTTTCAGGAACGCCCTCGCCAGCGCTACCCGTTGCGCTTCTCCTCCACTCAGCCTCGCCCCCTGTTCGCCGATCATGGTATCGAGGCCGCGTGGCAGCGAGCGGACGAAACCGTCGAGGCCGGTCTCGCGCAAAGCGGCATGAAGCGCTTCATTTGAAGCGTCGGGTTTCGCGATCAGGATGTTTTCCCTCAGGGTCCCGTTGAAGAGATAGGGGTGTTGAGGTACCCAGGAAATCATGCCGTGCCATTTTTCGGATGACATATCTGCAAGCGGTTTTCCGTCGAAGCTGATCGAGCCTTTCTCCGGTTCGAGAAAGCGAAGCAGGAGGTTGAGCAGGGTGCTTTTGCCTGCACCGCTCGGTCCGATAAGAGCGGTGGTCCCGTTGGCCTGAATGGTGAAGGTTACGTTGTCCGCTGCAGGAACAGACGTTCCGGGATAGGTGAAGGTCACATCGTGGAATGAGATGCCTTTCTCCCCGGCATGTGTTGAGCTGCTCGGGGGAGCCGTCGGCAGGTGCTCTTCAAGGACGGCGAAAATCTCTTTCGAGGCGCTTGCCCCTTCCATGCCCGCATGGAATTTCGTGCCGAGCTGCCTGAGCGGGAGGTAGAAATCCGGAGTGAGGATCAGCACGAAAAGGGCATGTCGGAACGACATCCGGTTTTCCATCATGCGCATGCCGATACTGACGGCGATGATTGCCGTTCCGATGGTTCCGACTAGTTCGAGCGTCAGGGAAGAGAGGAAAGCTATCCTCAACACTCTCATGGTCGCTTTGCGGAAATTTTCGCCGGTCTCTTCGATGTTTTTCCTCTGCCTTGCGCTCTGGGCGAAGAGCTTGAGTGTCGAGAGCCCCTGGAGAATGTCGAGGAACTGACCGCTCATCCTGCTCATCGTTTTCCACTGTTTTTCCGTCACGGCACTTGCCGATTTTCCGATCACGATCATGAAGAACGGAATCAGCGGGGCCGAGAGCAGCAGTATCGTTGCCGAAAGCCAGTCGCCGGGCAGAATGGCCGCAACGACGAGAAGCGGGGTGAAAAGTGCAAGGAATATCTGCGGTATGTAGCTGCTGAAATATGCGTCGAGAGCATCGATGCCTTTCAGCATGGTCGTACTGAGTCGTCCGCTCTGGACTGAACGGGTGTAGAGCGGTCCCAGTTCGGCAATTTTAGATGCCAGGCGGTTGAACAGCTTTTCTCTGACTGCGGTGCTGCCTTCTTCAGCTTTGACATGGCATGTCCAGTTGCAAAGCATGCGAAGCAGGGTGAAAAGACCGAAAAATCCAAGCAGCGGAAAAAGTCCTGCAAGAGCGATTTTTTCGATGAATGCGCCATTGATCGCCCTGCTGAGAAAATATGCCTGGGCAATCATCATAACCGAAGCCAGACTGCCGGAAACAAGGGACAGGATGAATGGCCGTTTCTCTTCTTTCATGAGCAGGAAGAGGCGGCGGTCAATATTCATGGTTCATTTCATTACGCGTCATCGGAAACAAAGGCTATAATTTATCATAATATAACGTTCGTCTGCAATTTGCGGACTTCTATGGGAATTGATATTCCGATCAATGAGTTCCCGGTCAGGAGAGGCAGGTTCCTGTTGGGGAAGGCATGAGAAAAGCTTGCGGAAAATGGCCTTTCCTGTTGCTTCAGATTACTGTCTCTGCGATGGTTTTCATGAACAGCAGGGCATTTTCCCTCAGTGCCGGAAGATTGCCTGCAAGTTCTGCCGTGTTTCCGGCTTTTGCCGCAAGCTCCAGAACGCAGGCGGCCTTGCTCAGATTGTCAGCACCCACGCTTGCGGATTCGCCCTTGATGAGATGGGCCAGGACAGACACCTCCCTGGTGTTCCCTTCGGCGATAAAGTTGGCAATTGCTTCGAGTTTTCCAGGCAATCCTGAGAGAAATTCATCCAGGATGCTTTTTGCAAGCTCCCGGTCATCCATCATCCTGTTGAGGAAATCTTCGAGGTTGAATATGTCTCTGGGGGGTATAGCCATGAAAGAGATGAAAGATCGGTTCGTTTCTGAAATGCTCTTATTGGGAAGATATCATTTCAAAGCGGAAACTATAAACGATAAACCGGTAAATATCATGATGATGCTTGCCAGGGTATAGAGGCGTTTGCGCATTTTTTCGTTCACGAGATGGGCGGCTTTGCCTACGATAAGCAGTGCCGGTGCAGTTCCGATACCGAAAAGGAACATTGTCAGCATTCCTGTCAGCATTGCCGTTACCCTTCCTGTGCTCCCCATCGATGCCCTTGCAGTTGCCAGCAGGGCGGTATACGAGAGCCCGCAGGGCAGGAAGCCGAAGACAACGCCAAGGGGGTAATAGGTTCCGGCAGTCCGGGTCCCATCGAAAAAACGCAGGATTTTGCCGATGACCGGCAACTGCGGACTGCAGGAGTTGATTTTCTGCATCACAGGAATCCAGCCTGCATTGACGAACCCCATGACGACGATGGAAAAACCGGTAATGACGAGTACTGCTGTCTGAATTGCTTCAATCGATGAGGCAAGCATGAGAAAGGAGCCTGTCAGGCCTGCAAAAGCTCCGAGAAGGGAATAGGTCGTAATTCTTCCGAGGTGAAAAAGCAGATGGCGCTGCCATCCTTTTTCCTGTTCGCCGAGCGAATAGGCCGCAACGACAGGACCGCACATGCCGATGCAGTGTCCGAAACCTCCGGCAAGCCCGGTAAGGAACACGGCGAATGCAATGCTGTTCATGGCTTTTTCCTTTCTTTGCGGTGCTCTGGCAATGATTCATCGTCATCGTCGAGCATCCTGTATTTCGGTGCTTCGGGATCATCGAACTGTCCGCTTTTGACCGCCCAGATAAAAAGGAGCCATGCAGCGGCACCGATGAAAAAGCCGATACCTATGAGAAAAAAGATGCTGCCCATAGTGAAATCAGGATTTGCGCAAACGCATTGAATTGCCGACCACGATCAGCGAGCTTGCCGCCATGAAAAATGATGACATGATTGGGTGGAGAAGGCCGGACATGGCAAGCGGCAGAGCAATGACATTATACGAAAAAGCCCAGGCAAGGTTCTGCCTGATGACGGAAAAAGATCTCCTTGAAATGTCGATGAGTGTGGAGAGCAGGGTGAGGTCATTTTTCAGGATGGCCACGTCGGCGCATTCGAGGGCGATTCCCGTCGCGCTGCCGAGGGTGACGCCCGTCCCGGCGACAGTGAGTGCCGGTGCATCGTTGATGCCGTCGCCGACCATCAGGACGCATGCACCGCGTTCTTGCATGCGTTCGATTATCCCGGCTTTGTCTGTCGGCCCGAGTCCGCATGATACATCGGTGATTCCGCATTTTGAAGAAATATATGAAGCCACGCCGCAGTTGTCGCCCGTCAGGATGGAAAGGGAGAGCTTTTTGCTGAGGAGAGCTTTGACCATGGGTATGGCATCTTTTCGCAGATCGTCGATCAGGCCGATGATGCCCGCAGCTTCGTTTCCGCATGCGACCCAAACGACGGTTTTTCCTTCAGACTCGAGCAGGCCGGCCTTTTTTGCCTGGTCTTCGGTACAGGCGATCCCTTCGCTTTCCATGAATTTTCCTGAACCGGCTGTCCATCTGTCGCTGTCGATGACCGCAGAGATGCCTTTGCCGGGAAATGCCCTGAAGTGTGAAGTTTCCAGTATGGTTCCAGACCAGGAAGCCGCTATGGCCCTGCCTGCAGGATGTTCCGAAGAGGCTTCGAGCGAAGCCGCATGCTGGAGGAACCTTTCAGTAGACCCGAAATCGAGGAGATCGGTGATGGAGGGTCTCCCTTCGGTGATGGTTCCTGTTTTGTCGAGTACGACATGGGTGGTTTTCGATACCTTTTCGAACACATCACCTCCCTTGACGAGGATTCCTTTTTTCCCTGCAGCGGTCGTCCCGACAAGTATTGAAAGGGGTGTGGCAAGCCCGAGGGCACAGGGACAGGCGATGACGAGCACGGAAACCGCATTCATGAGGGCAGTGACGGTGTTGCCCGATGTAAATTTCCACCAGATGAATGTTGAGACGGCAAGCGTGATGGTTGCCGGAATGAAATACCCTGCCGTTCTGTCGGCAACTCCCTGGATGGGTGCCCTGCGTGACTGCGCTTCACGTACGGTTCGGATGATTCCCGCGAGGACGGTTTCTGCGGCATTCCCTTCAACCATGATGCCGAGGCGCCCGTTGAGCGCGAAAGTTCCGGCAAACGCCCTGCTGCCTGCTGATTTAAGCACGGGCATCGATTCTCCCGTAAGCATCGACTCGTTTACTTCGGCTTCTCCGTCGATCACGACTCCGTCAAGAGGTATGCGATCACCCGGGATAACTTCGATTCGATTGCCGGGCTCCACCTCCGAAATCGGCAGAAAGACACGCTCACCGTTTGGCCGGACCACCATCGCTTCCTGGGGTTGCAATTCGAGCAGCTCGTTGATGGCATTTTCCGCCTTGAGTCGCGAACCGGTTTCAAGAAACCTGCCAAGCAGGATGAAGGTGACGATCATTGCCGAGGTATCGAAAAAGACTTCACCTCCTGTCAGGATCATTGCCAGGCTGTAAGCAAAAGCAGAAAGTGAACCGATTGCAACCAGCAGGTCCATATTGAGTGCCCCGGCTTTTAACGAGCGCCACGCACCAGAAAGGAAAGGACTGCCCGAGTAGAATACCACCGGCGCAGCGAGAGCGCAGGAAATGAGCTGGAATGCAATTTTGTACCTTGATTCCATTCCCTGGAAAAAACCTGCATAGAGTGCAGCGGAAAAAAGCATCAGCTGCATGGAAAAGAACGATGCTGTGCCGAAGCGGAGCAGCAGTTGCTGCTTTTCCCGTCTGATGACATCCTCACCG
This sequence comes from uncultured Chlorobiaceae bacterium, assembly GCA_903928225.1. GTDB lineage: Bacteria > Bacteroidota > Chlorobiia > Chlorobiales > Chlorobiaceae > Chlorobium. The sequence continues at coordinate 52,436 of CAIYPU010000153.1, read as the reverse complement.
TTCCCGGAACGGCAGGGATGGGGAGTGTAGCCGATGGAGCGCAGGGCGTCGAGGATGGTTACAAGCCCGATTTTCTGAGGGTCCCATGATACAGCGGCGCGGTGTGTGGCATAGTTTACCCTTGCTGAAATCACGCCGTCAAGCTTCACCAGGTATTTTTCTATGAGCCAGATACACGATGCACAGCGGATGCCGGAGAGAACGAGATCGATACGTTTTTCCCTTTCCGATCCTGTCACGGTGCTTTCAAAAGCAGCTGACCCCTTTGCGGGAGCGGTTTCCGGAGGCCCAGGCTGCCAGTCGCAGCGCTGGCGGTAGAAGGCATCGAGAGCGTTGTTCCGGATCAGTTCGTAGATGCCGAGGCACCCGCGGCAGCAGAAATGCTTTTCCTCAGCGTCGATTACCGCTGTTATTGCAGCAGCCTTGCGGATTTCAAGAAGGCAATGATCGCACCTTACCCATCCTTCTGCAGACTCGCTACCTGACATCGAAGGTGAATGCGGTATTGTTCAGTTCACCGGAAAGGATCGTTGCCTGCCAGAGCGTCCTTCCGCTCATGCATCGTACAATGATTCCCGTTCCTTTCCAGGTGCAGGGGTTTGTTTTTTTTAAAACAACCTGATTCCGGCCCATCACCATGCCGGGCATGCCGAGGTCAATCACGAGCGTCTCGGGAAGCGATGCGCAGGGTGTGACGGTAAGCATGAAGGTGAGCTCCTGCATCGCTTTCGGTGGTTTAGGATAAATGTCGAGGGTCACGGTCCTGTTGCCCGCTATTTTTGTGCACGGTCCTTCCGAAAAATTGCAGTCGGCGGCGGCAGCGATCCGTATGGAGACTGTCGCAAGCAGGCAGATCAGGGCCGGGAAACGAAAAACATGCTTCAGTTGACGTCGAAAAACCATTTTCTGTTTGTTGAAAGGTTGTCTTTTTCAAGATCTACGCGCATCAGCCACTTTCCTCCTGAGGGGATCGTTGTTTCGGTATGATAATATCCCGGTGTGTGTTCCCGCATATCCATCGAACGGTCGAAAGATGTCGTCGAAACATTGCCTACGAATAGGGTGAGGTGGGCATCACTGAAGGGCTTCCCGTGCGACGTTACATGGATGAAGATCTCATTGACGCCTTTTTTCAGCTCTTCCGGCGGGTTTACAGCAAGATCCAGCTGCCGCTCTTCGCTCTTCATGCGGAAATAAGCCTTTCCTTTTTCATAGTAATTGTTTTCAACGAGGCCCTCTTCATTGCTGTATGCCAGATAGATCCCTGTGGCCATGGCAACGATGAACATCGGAACAAGAATGGAGAGGAAAATCTTCAGGTTCATAGGAAGCCGGTTTCCCTGTTGACAGAAATGTTTTCGCCCGAGAGGGTGATGGTTACCATGTCGGGTTTCCCGGTTGTTTTCAGCATGATTTTACCGTGGATGGACGCAAACGGTTTCACCTGCAGCGAACGTTCGCCGATGATGGTAACCGGGTCCGGAGAGGAGAGTTCAAGCGATATGGTTTTCGGGCTGTTATTATAGATTGTGTAGGAGTAGCGGTTCAGTCCCGGGGGAAGAGGGTCCGAATCCCTGGTTACCATGAAGTCGAACATGGGTCGGTTCAGGACAAGGAACAGCAGTATTGCGGCAGAAGCCGCAGTGATGCCTCCCATCAGAAAGGTTTTCGGACGGAGCACCTTTCCCCGGTAATCCGGGAAGGGCGGCATTCCCCTTTTTCCGCTGATGGTGCGGCAGACATCGATGCATTCCGCGCAGGCGATGCAGCTGGTGCTCAACCCTTTCTTGATGTCAATTCCGACCGGGCATACCCTCACGCATTCATCGCATTTCATGCAGGTGTCGTCACGCGAAACATCGTACTCTATGACGACGGTATCCTTGTCGAAAAGGACGTTCTGGAGCATGGAGTAGGGACACACCGATGTACAGAACCTCCTGCCGAGAAAAGAGATCTCAAGGTAGACCGTGAGCAGGAGAACGATGAAGAATCCCGTGACGACCGGTGACACGAAGAGCCGGCTGAATGTTTCAGCCGGCGGGATGAAATAGGAAATGAGCGCAAACGAGACAAGGGCGGAAAAGGGGAGCAGCAGGATTTTCTGGGCCGTTTTGCGCATGTTGCGCCCGAACCGTTTCGCGATGATATCGCTCAGGTCGAGCAGCACCGTCTGGGGGCAGAGCCACCCGCACCATATCCTGCCGAATACCGAGGTGACGAAGGTAATGAACAGCAGGAAAAACAGGGTGACGGCAAGGATCAGGTAAAACTCCCTGATCCAGATTACTGTTCCGAAAAAATAAAGCTTGAGTTCTCCGATATCGAACCGCAGGGCGCTCTGGCCGTTGATCGAAAGAAAAGGCAGCCCGCTGAGCAGCACTGCCTGGAAAAGTTCAACGGCGGTACGGTACTTCTTCCACACGATGTCAGGTCCGGTTTTTATGAATGGAGTGAAACGGCACGGAATATCCCGAGTTATTTGTTCCTCAGCTTTTCAAGGAAAGCAACGACCTTGCCTACCCTGTCCTGACCAAGCTGGGGAAGGAACCCCGGCATGCCGTTCGGCCGTCCCTTTCCAACAGATTCAATGAGATCATTCTCGGTTGCACCGTATTTGAGCGCTGCGGTAAGGTTGGGTCCGATTCCGCCGGTCGCGTCGGCATTGTGGCAGGCTGCACAGTTGGCGGTATAGATTTCCTTGCCCTCGCTGATGGCTTTCTCGTTTCCTGCATAACTTCCGGCAGGTTTTGCCGCTTCGTTTTTCGCCGCCGCCGCCATCTCCTGCTCATAGTTCTTGTAGAAGGACCATCCCGATATTGCGGGCGTATAGGAAACCACATACCAGATCACGAAGACGATGGCGGCAAAAAAGAAAACAAGCCAGCCTTTCGGTATACTGTTGTGCCCCTCCTGGATTTCCGGAGTTTCGTTCATTTCAGTCTCCTGTTGATTAATGGCAATAGTTTTCTGGGTTCCGATTACTCTGTTCATTCGTCTTCATCAAGCATCCTGTGCTTCGGCTTTTCAACTTCCTGTTTTCTGCGGGGATTGAAGTAATGGATGATTATTCCCAGCATCACCAGGGCAAGCAGAGCCGTGAAGATGACGTATGCCCATGCGGAGAAATTCACTTTAATGCCTCCATGTTTTTCACGTCGCGGCCAAGTTTCTGCAGGTAGGCGACCATGGCGTCCATTTCGGTAAGATCTTTCTGAAGCTCCGGAGGCGTGACCTTGTCACGGCTTTCTTTCGACGGGTAGCTGTCGGATGTCACCTTCGCCCTGTATTCGTCGATCTGGTTCTTTACGTCGGTTTCAGAATAGCCGTAATTCAGGATCGATGTTTTTCTGAAGGAGTTCGAAATATCGAGCCTGTTCTTCGCCATCCATCCGTAGGGAGGCATGTTGGATTTCGGGAACAGGCGCTGCGGGCTCTCCATGTGGCTGTAATGCCATGAATCCGGATATTTGCCGCCTACCCTTGCAAGATCCGGACCGGTTCTGCGCGAGCCCCAGAGGAAGGGCCTGTCATAAGCGAATTCTTCGGGTTTTGAATATTCGCCATAACGCAGCACTTCGGTCCTCAATGGACGGACAGTCTGGGTGTGGCAGTTGTTGCACCCTTCCCTCATATAGATGTCGCGCCCTTCCAGTTCGATCGCAGTGTATGGTTTCACGTATGGACTTACCGGCTGGGTCGAGGGCAAGAACAGGGGAACGAAGACGGTAACGACGGTTCCGACAAGAATCACCGCTGCCGACAAGACAGCGAAAACTACCGGTTTGGAATTGATACCCATGATTGCAGCTCCTGTTTGCGGGTTTGTCGGTTATGCTTCAGCTTCGACAGGCTGTTGCCTTGTCGTCATGAAAATATTCCAGGCAAAAACGAGAATGCCTATGAAATAGATGACGCCGGCAACAAACCGCAGTTTATAGTAGGGATAGAGCGAAGTGACGGAATCGAGGAAATTGTACATCAGCGATCCGTCCGGGTTGGTAGCTTTCCACATGGCCCCCTGCTGGATACCTCCTATCCACATGGTTACGGTCCAGGTGAGCTGGCCGACCAGGATGAGCCAGAAGTGGACGTTGGCAAGTTTGATGCTGTAAAGGTCCGTACGATAGATTTTCGGTATCATGTAATAAAACGATGCGGAGATTGTCATGGCAACCCAGCCCATCGTGCCCATGTGAACGTGGCCGACGACCCAATCGGTATAATGGAAGAATGCGTTGAGGGTGCGCAATCCCTGTGTCGGCCCCTGGAAGGTCTGCAGGCCGTAGAAGGTGATGCCCACGATGAAAAACTTGACGAGATAGTTCGTTCGCATCTGGTCCCAGTTTCCCTGGAGGGTGTAGTAACCGTTGACAACCGATCCCCAGGAAGGTGCGATGAGGAAGATGCTGAATGCGATAGCCACTGTCTGGATCCACTCGGGCAGCGGAGTGAGCATCAGGTGGTGTGCGCCGGTCCAGAGGTAGGCGAAGATCAGCGCCCAGAATGATACGATGGACAGCCTGTGGCTGTATATCGGAAGCCCTGTGGCTTTGGGCAGGAAGTAATAGAACATCGCAAGCACCGGAACGGTAAAAATGAAGCCGACGATATTGTGGCCATACCACCACTCGACGTTGGCGTCGTTGGCTCCTGCATAAACGCTGTAGGACTTGAAGAGCGTGACGGGTATTTCGAGGTTGTTGACAATGTAAAGAACCGCGATGGTGACGGTCATGGCGATGATGTACCACAACGAAATGTACATCTGCTTTTCCTGCCTTTTGATGAGGATGGCGAAAACGTTTACGGCGAACATGACCCAGAGGATCACGACACCGATATCGAGTGGCCATTCAAGTTCGGCATATTCCTTGGTCGTGTTCATGCCGGCGAACAGGCTCACGGCAGCGAGCGCTATGGCAGCATTGAAAAGATAGAGATGGGCTTTGGCGAGACCGGGAAAGGGGAGCGGCGTCCTGGTGAGGCGCTGCAGCATGTAGTAGGCCGTCGCAAAAATCCCGGCAAGACCGAACCCGAGGCCGAGTCCGTTGGTGTGCACCACCCTGAGGCGGCCGAAACTGAGCCAGGGGGTAAGATTAAGCGCCGGATTGAACATCTCGAACGCAATCCAGAGTCCTACGACCAATCCGATGACCAGCCAGAATAGCGCCGAGTAGGTAAATCCCCGCACTACCTTGTAGTCGTACCCAGCTTCGCTCATGCTTTCCTCCATATCTTGTTTGGCGATTGAAAGAAAAAAAGAACATGAAATGCACCAAGGCACCGTCTGTTTATATAGTTATCAAGTTACGCACAAATTGATTTCCATGGAAGAAAAAAATGAAAAAACCGGACTTTCTATGCCCGGTTTTTTCATTTTTTGTCATAGTGGACCGGAAGCGCTCAACCCTGGAAGAGCTGTTTCAGTCCGTTCAGGTAATCTCCCGTTACCGCTTCTTTTTCAGTGATGATGCCGCGAATGAGCGTACCGGGCGTCACGTCGAATGCGTAGTTCACCACCGGGGTGGTCGGCGTGGCCACCTGGTTGCCGAAGATCTGGCGCAGTTCGTCAGCGTTGCGCTCTTCGATGGGTATCTGCGATCCTTCGGACATCGAGATGTCGATGGTCGAGATCGGAGCGGCGATGTAGAAGGGAATGCCGTGGTGACGGGCGCTGATGGCATGCGCGTAGGTGCCGATTTTGTTGGCCGTGTCGCCGTTGGCTGTAATGCGGTCGGCGCCGGTTACGGCGAAGTCGATCATGCCGCGCTGCATCAGAATGGCGGATGAAGAGTCGGAGATGGAGGCGAACGGAATGCCGTCATGCTCCAGTTCCCAGGCGGTCAGGCGCAGGCCCTGCAGGAGCGGACGGCTTTCCGATGTGATCACCCTCTCTATCAGGCCCTCCTTCCAGGCGAGCCTGATTACGCCGAGCGCCGTGCCGATACCGCAGCAGGCGAGCGTTCCCGTATTGCAGTGGGTCAGGACGTTGAGCTTGCGGGTTTTCAGCACTTCGGCGAAATCCCGCCTGATGAGATCCACTCCATGACGGGCGATGCGGTCGCAGTTTTCGACCTCGTCACGGTAAATCTTATGGGCCTCGTCGGTCATCTTAGAAAAGAGCGTTTCAAGGGAATCGCTCTCGTAGTTGGCCTCATAGACCGCAACCATCTTCTTCGTGGCGAAGAAGAGGTTCACGGCTGTCGGGCGCGAAGCGTTGACTTCGGCGATCAGGTTTTTGAAATATTCCGGAAATCCTGCCTTGTCACCCTTGTATTCTTTTATGCCGAGCACGACGGTATAGCCGGCCGATGCGCCGATAAGCGGGGCGCCCCTGACGGCGAGCGTTTTGATGGCCTCGATGGCCTGCAGGTGGTCCCTCGTCGATATGTATTCCTCCCTGAGCGGAAGATAACGCTGGTCGAGGTAGGTAAAGGTATTGTCGGTGAACGAAATTGCGTCGATCATAGGTCTCACTCGGGAATTAAAGGTTTTCAACAACTGACTTGAAAATTGCGGTCATTTTCGGTTCGGCATGGTTGGAAACCTCGATGATCTCCTCGATGCTGACCGGTTGAAGTGAATCGGGGAAACACTCGTCGGTGATGATGGACATGCCGAACACTTCCGTTCCCTGATGGACTGCGGCTATGACTTCAGGGACCGTGGACATGCCGACGACATCGGCACCGAGGGCCCTCAGCATGCGGTATTCCGCACGGGTTTCGAGGCACGGGCCGGACAGGGCTACATAGACGCCCCTCTGGACCTTTATTTTGTGTTCGAGGGCGACTTTCTCAGCAAGTGCGAGGATGCGGGGAGAGTAAGGCGCGCACATGTCGGGGAAGCGTGACCCGATTTCAGGGTCGTTGGGGCCGATAAGAGGGTTTCCGCCAAGCATGTTGATATGGTCGTCGATCAGCATGATATCGCCTTTCCTGAACGAGGGGTTGAGGCCGCCGCAGGCGTTGGTGATGCCGAGGGTTTTCACGCCGAGGTCTTTCATGACCCTGACGGGGAAAACGATCTGCTGCATGGAGTAGCCTTCGTAAAAATGGAAACGACCCTGCATAGCGACGACTTTCTTTCCCGCAAGGGTCCCGAAAATCAGTTTGCCGTGATGGGTTTCCACGGTGGAAATCGGGAAGTTCGGAATATCGCTGTAATCGAGCGAAAGATCGATTTTGATTTCCCTGGCAAGCGCCCCCAGGCCTGTACCAAGGACGATACCGATCGGGTATTCATCCTGCGTTTTCTTTCTTATGTAGGAGACGGCTTCCTGGATTTTTGCCCGCTGTGAGATCATGGCTTGATTGTTTATGGGTTGACGGCAGGTTGAAGAAAAATATTCCGGGGGCTTGCAGGCAGGGTATGCTTGGCGGTATTCGTGGATAACGTGTAAGGCATAACTGCTGAACGGCATTGATGACATTAAGGGAAACCAACGGAGCCCCACAATTCAGTACCCGTTCAGGCATGGCGAAGCCATGAAAGACGGGACAGAAAGACGTTCAATATAAACTCTTCACCTGTCAGATAAAAATGTGGGGGGAGGCTTGTTTCGGTCGGCTTCAACGCCAGCCGAAGATGGCTGTTCCGACACGGATCATGGTTGCTCCTTCGGCGATGGCTTCTTCGAAATCTCCGCTCATGCCCATGGACAGCTCTGTCAGTTTTTCAGGCTCCGGGGAGATGTTTTTCAGTTCGCCGAGCAGCAGGCGAAGGGTGCGGAACTCCTCCCGGGCGCTTGCCGGATCGGGAGATGCAATAGTCATGAGCCCGCGGAGGGTTATATTGGAAAGGGCGCGAAGGGTTTCGAACGAAGGGAGGACGTCCCGGGGGTCCATGCCGTATTTGGACGCTTCGCCGGAGGTGTTGACCTCGAGCAGGTATTCGACCTGGAGGTTTTCCCTCACGGCTATCCTTGAAAGCTCTTCCGCCGTGGAGAGTTTGTCGATGCCATGGATGAGCATCACCTTTCCGACGATCGAGCGGACCTTGTTGGATTGCAGGTGCCCTATGAAATGCCATTGCAGCGGGAGCCCTTCAAGCACGGGGTCAGCCTGCTTCTGCAGGAATTCCTGCACGTAGCTTTCACCGAACTCGATCTGGCCCGCTTCGAACGCTTCGCGGACAAGAGAGGCCGGCTTGGTCTTCGAGACGGCGACAAGCCGGACGCTTCCGGGTTCCCGTCCCGCCTTCAGGCATGCCGCTTCAATTTCGGAGCGGATTGCCTGAAGGTTGGTTGCGATGCATTCCATTGCGGTCTGTTATGACTTTGCTGTAGCGACGATCGTTTCGATCAAGACCGGTTTGACCGGGTTGTCGTTGAAATCCGTTTTGACCCCGGCGATTTTTTCGATAACGTCGAAACCGGCATCGACAATACCGAAGACCGTATACTGGCCGTCAAGGAAGTCGTTGTCGACCTGATTGATGTAAAACTGGCTTCCGGAGGAAGCTTTCTGCGGGTTGTTGTCCCTCGCGGCGGCAAGCGTGCCTTTTTTGTTGGGATGCTTTATTTCAGCAGGGATCCGGTAGGAGGGACCGCCGGTACCGTGCAGGCCGCGTTTGTCCTCATGCCTCGAAAGAGGATCGCCCGTCTGGACCATGAAGCCTTCGATGACGCGGTGGAAGCGGATGCCGTCGTAATATCCCTCGCCGACGAGCTTGACGAAATTGTCCCTGTGGAGGGGGGTGTCGTCATAAAGCGAAATCGTGATATCGCCCTCGGTGGTCCTGATGATGAACTGTTCTGGCATGTGAATGGTAGTGGATTGATGTTTCAGAGTTTTCCGGAAATCTGCCAGAGCGATTGCTGGGCAATTGCCGCGCCCTGGGTGACCGGATAGTTGTCGACGATGTTTTTGTAGAGTCCGGCAGCCTTCGCAAGCTGGTTCGACTGCCTGTAGCAGTTCGCCTCCCTGGCAAGGTAGAGCGATTTGAGGGCCCTGCTTTCCGCTTTTTCAGAAGCGTCATGGTACGATTTGGCCGCTTCGCCTAACTGGTTCTTTTCGACGAGGCATGCTCCGGCTCCGGCAAGGGCCGTTGCTGCGAGGTCCTTGTTTCCGATGGATACCGCCTTGTATGCTTTCAGCGCTGAATCGAGGTTGCCGGTCGCATACCATGCGTTTGCAAGGAGCAGCGATGCCATATTGCCGCTTGGCGTGCCCGAGTAGTCCGCGGCGATTTTTTTCAGGCCCGGCGTTTTGCCTTCGCCATTGATGGCGGTGGCATAAATTCCCTGATCGAGGTATGGAGCTATCCTGGAAAGCTCCATTGCCGCTTCGTTTTCACGTTTCTGCTGGTTCTGGATCCAGAAAAACGTGCCGCCACCGATGAGGACAACGGCGACAAGGGCGCCGATGAGGGCAGTTTTATATTTAATGGCAATAAAAAGCAGGGTATCGGCTAAATCGGTTTTTCCTTCGGTCTGCACCGGTGCGCCTTGCTGGATGTCGTTCATGGATATGGTTCTCTCTATGGTTGTAGTTCTTTTACGCTTTTGTGGCCGGTCTTATGACCGGTTTTCGGGGCCCGGATCCGGTTGGCCGTCAGTCCGGCATTCCGGCAGGAAACCTAAACAAGTTTGCATGAAATTCAAAATCAGGGGACTCCCTTTCATCCGGGGCAATGCCAATCCCGCAAGTTCAGGCAGGGCAATGCGGCCGGGGGGAATGCAACCCGGGTAATCTAAACAATTCGACGCTATTCCGGAGAATTTCTTCAGCGGCTTTTTCTACAGGGATTGCCAGTGCTTCGGCGACTGCCATGGTGACGAACCGCACATAGGCAGGTTCGTTGCGTTTTCCGCGGAACGGGACCGGAGAAAGGTAGGGAGCGTCGGTTTCCGTGAGGAGGTCGCGAGGCGAAACATTCCGCAGGACCTCCGGCAGCGGAGATTTTTTATAGGTGACCGTTCCCGGAATGGAGAGCTTGAGCCCCATGCGGATGCATTCCCTTGCTTCATCGATGCCACCGGAAAAACAGTGCATCGAGCCGCGGAAGCCGGAATGTTTCTGTTCGGCAAGAATGGCAAGCATGTCGGGCCAGGCGTCCCGGCAGTGGATCACGACCGGCAGGTCGAGGGCTCGCGCGATGCCGAGCATCCGGCGGAATGCTTCCTGCTGCATCTGCGGGCTGGAACCGGGATAGTGGTAATCAAGGCCTATCTCGCCGATGGCAACCACTTTCGGTTCCCGTGCCAGCTGTTCGAGCTCGCCGTATATATTGTCAGCGACCGGCTGGTTCGTTTCGTGGGGGTGCAGACCCACGTTTGCGTAAATGAAATCGTAATTGCGGGCCAGTTCTATCGAACGTCTGCTCGTTTCAACATCAGTGCCAGGGTCGATGAGCACCGAAACCTGCTCTTCGAGGAGCCTCCCGATCACCTCCGCCCTGTCCCCGTCGAACTCCGGGAAGGAGAGGTGGCAGTGCGTATCAGCGAACATCGGCTTTTTCTCCGGGGGCGTCCTGCGGAAAAACCCTGTTGTGGAAAAGCACGAGCATGCATGCCCCGATCGTGATGGCGGAGTCTGCAATATTGAAAATCGGCCATAGCGAGACATAATGGCCGAAAATGGAGCCCTGGTAAAGATCGAAGTAGATGAAATCAATGACTTTGCCGATCGTAACGCGGTCGATCATGTTGCCGATGCCTCCGCCGACGATGAGCGCGAAAGGGACCAGGAAGATCGCATCATTCCTTTTGGAACGGAACACGTAGAACAGGACCGTCAGGGTGATCAGCCCTGTCAGGAGGAGCAGCATTGCAGGCGGGGCGAACTCGACTCCGAAGGCGACACCCCGGTTCTGGGCGAAGGTCAGCGAGAAAAATCCCGGAATGATGGCGATACCGTCAGGAAGGTTACTGAGATAGTCAACCGCGAGTTTTTTCGTGAACTGGTCGATTCCGATGACAAGGAGGATGATTGCGACAAACCATTTCATGGGTGGACGGGAATTAATTGTTTTCCATTGGATACCATACGGTGCCGGTCATTTCATGGTGTTCCTGTGAGTGCTTTCAGGACAACAGGCCTTACCTTGTCAACCGGCATGGCATTGCCGGTCCAGAGTTCGAAGGAGCGTGCGGCCTGGCCGATGAGCATTTCTATGCCGGGCACCGTTTCCGCGCCGGTTTTTCTTGCATCGGAGAGCAGCGGTGTTTCATAGGGATTGTATACCATGTCGTAGACGATCTGTCCCTTGCGGATCAGCCCGGCACTTGAGGGAACGATACTTTGCGATGCATCGGCACGACCCTTCGTGCCAACGGGTGTCGCGTTGACCAGCACGGAGCAGGTGTTGAGATTCCCGACGGTCGTGTCGTCTCCCGAAAGCAGTTTGTCCATCTGAACGATGGTGACAAGGTCTTTCGAGGGGCTTGACTGGAGCATCGAGAACGCTTTTTCCCCATCCCTCACGAAGAGCAGGATTTCCCTTATGGAGAAGTATATCCGGAATGCCTCGATAGCGGCGAGAGCTGCACCTCCGATGCCGAAAATAGCGGCTTTCGAGCGGGAGATGGCTTCGCCGTACTGAAAGAGGGGGGAAGCGAAACCCGCAATATCCGTATTGTGCCCCTGGAGGCGCCCTTCCCTGTTGACGATGGTATTGACCGCCCGTATCGAGGCCGCCTCTGGAGAAAGCTCATCGAGGAAGGGAACGACGGTCTGCTTGTAGGGAGTGGTGACATTGAATCCGGCAATGCCGAGCGCAGCGGCTCCTTTCAGGGCGATACCGATCCGGTCGTGGTCCGCGACGTCGAAAATGGTGTAGTAATAGGGGAGCCCGAGGATTTCCAGTGCGGTATTGTGAATGAGCGGGGAGTAGGAATATCCGATGCCACGGCCGAGGAGACCGAGGATTTTCTTCGCTGTCGTCATGCACGCTTCCGGTCTGTGTGTTATCAGGATATGCCGAGCATACGCCTTACGGCATCCTGCTGGTAGAGTTCCGGAAAGGTGCTCTGGAAAAGCTGCTTTTTCTCGGGATCGATTCTGAACGCGTTGCTCAAGGCTTTCAGCGTGCTGAGCTTGTCGCCCATGGCGAAATAGGAAGCCGCAATCTCGAAATGGGCGTCGGCAGAGAGCGGCTGGAGCCTGAGCGAGTTCTGGAGTGCGTCGATGGATTCGTTGATACGCCCCGCTTCCCTGAGCACCATGGCAAAATCAACCCATATCTGGGGGCTTTCCCCGTCTATTTTCAGGATTTCGCGATAGGTTTCGATCGAATTTTCGAGGTGGTCGAGGTTGTACTCTATTTCCGCTTTCAGCAGCAGAAACTCGATGCTTCCCGGTGCAGCCCGCAGTGCCTCGACGGTTGACGAAAATGCCGTTTCGTAATCTTCGAGCGCTTCATGGCAGCATGCAAGCGCGAACCAGGCATCGGCGAAATCATTGTTGTTTTCGATACAGCGCCGGTAACATTCGATCGCCTCGGTATAAGACTCGAGCTCTTCGTAGGCGATGCCGAGATTGTAAAGCGCGTTGACGTCGTCCGGTTCGAACTCGAGCGTCTTCAGATAGCTTTCAGCCGCCTCCTCGATACGTCCGGTGATGGCAAGCACGTTGGCGCGGTTGTACCAGGCCGAGGTGAAATCGTCGGAAACCGCCAGGGCCATGTCGTAGCACTCGAGGGCTTCGTCGTACTTTTTGAGCTTGCTCAGGACGAGCCCGTTGTTGTACCAGGCATTGATATTGTATGGATCCAGGTCGATCGCCTTGCTGTAGCAAGAAGAGCTTTCCTCAAGTTTGCCCATCAGGTCCTTGCAGTAGGCAAGTTCGTACCATGCGTCGGAAAACCCGGAGTCGAGATCCAGAGAGTGTTCGAAATGCCGTTCGGCTTCACCGAACTGTTCGAGCCTCTGCAGGACGATCCCCCGGTAGTAGTGATATTCCTTTTCGATGGAGGAATCGATCGTGATCTTTTCAAGCTCGTCGAGAGCGGCTTCGAGCTGTCCGGTATTGAAATAGGCAAGCGCGAGGTTCAGGTTCATCTCGCTGTCGGTCGGGCTGAGCAGCGCGGCTTTTCTGAACGCTTCGAGGGCGTCGTCGAAAAAGCCGTTCAGGGTAAGGCTGTTGCCCAGATGGAACCAGGTTTCGGTGTTGTACGGTGCTATTTCTTCGAGCCTGTGGGCAACGGCGAGTGCTTCTATGTGGAACCCGTCCTCGTTGTACTGAGCGATGCGTTCCAGAAGTTCTTCGGAGTCAAACAGAGAATCGAGTCCCCCGATATCGGGGTTTTTCCTTTCATTATCTTCAGAAAAGCTGTGATTATCGTCAAAATAATCCGGCAGGTTCATATGCAATCGTAAAGAATTTTCTTCGTACGCCAGTCAATCACAGTCAAATATAACAGAATTTAAACAGAAAAACATAACGGGGGTCCGGACAGGCGGGAGGTTATGGCCTGAAATGACGATAAACCGTTTCAGCGGCCTTCTTTCCGGCGACAGTTCCGAGTTCGTCGATCGGCGCTTTCGCTATTGCTTCAACCGAGCCGAAATGTTCCAGGAGTCGGAAAGCGGTTTTCTCGCCGATACCCGGGATCGAGGTGAGCTCTGTTCGAATGGTGTTTTTCGATTTCAGCTTTCGGTGGTAAGTTATGGCGAACCGGTGGGCCTCGTCCCGGAGCTGCTGGACCAGTTTCAGGGCGGGCGATGTTTTCGGGAGATTGAAGGGGTCCCTCGTATGGGGAAGGAAAATCTCTTCGATCCGTTTTGCGAGGCCGATGAGCGGAATGGAAATCCCGAGGGTGGAGAGGGCCTGGAACGCGGTATTGACCTGTCCTTTACCTCCGTCGACAATGATAAGGTCCGGCAGGGGGAGCTCGCTGGAGAGCGAACCGCCGTAACGGCGCATGATGACCTCGTTCATGGCGGCATAGTCGTCCGATCCTTCGAACGAAGAAAGCCGGAACTTGCGGTAGTCGGACTTTTTCGGTTTCCCTTTTTCGAAACAGACCATGGAACTCACATAGTCGCTACCCTGGTGGTGTGAATTGTCGAAGCACTCGATACGGTTCGGTACTTTCGACAGGTGGAGGAGTGCCGCGATCGCGGCAAGACCCGGATGTTCCCGCGCGGATTCACCCCTTTTCTGTTTCTGGATGAGGAACTCCTCGAGGTGGTGTTCAGCATTTTTGCGGCACATCTCGACAAGGTGTGCCTTGTCGCCGATACGGGGGACCAGGATTTTCGGTGCCCTTCCTTCCTGCCTTTCCCTTCGCTGCTTTTCGGCGATGAGTGCCCTCAGGGCATCTTCGTCTTCCTCGCAAGGCGGTTCCTGCAGGAGGATTTCGTCCGGGACGCTTTCCGGTGTTTCCAGATAATAATGTTCCAGCACTTTTGCCTGGAGCTCCCCGCGTGACTCACCCCCGGTATTGTTCATGTAGAATCGCTGTGAGCCCAGCAGTTTTCCTTCGCGGATTTTGAAGACGATTCCGCAGGCATCATCATCCGCGGCGGCGAGAGCGAAGACGTCGCGGTCGAACCCGTCTTCGGCAAGCACTTTCTGACGTTCCGAATACCGTTTCAGGCTCTCGATCTGCGTTTTCAGCTCCGCGGCCTGTTCGAATTTCAGAGAGGAAGAGAATGCATGCATTTCCTCGTTCAGGGTGCGGATCAGTCCTGCGGTTTTTCCTTTCAGGAGCCGGACGATCTCCTCGATCATCAGTCGGTACTCTTCCTCGCTCTGCAAGCCTTCGCACGGGCCTTTGCATTTGTGGATGTGATAGTCGAGGCAGAGCTTGAACTTCCCGGCTTCGATGTTTTCGGCGCTCAGGTGGTATTTGCAGCTTCTTACCGGAAAAATCGAGCCGACAAGGTCGAGGATCGAGCGGAGCTGTCGCGCTTCGGTATAGGGGCCGAACCAGATGGAACCGTCCCGTTTCATCTGGCGGCTCAGAAAAATCCGCGGGAAGGGTTCATTGGTGATGACGAGGTAGGGATAGGTCTTGTCGTCCTTGAGGTTGACGTTGTAGCGGGGCTTCAGCTCCTTGATGAGGTTGTTTTCGAGGATCAGCGCCTCGACCTCGGAGGAGGTGATGATGACTTCGAGATCATGGATATGGCCAACCATGACCATCGTTTTCCCGTAGAGCTGGCCGGGGGGCCTGAAATAGGACCTGACCCTGTTGCGGAGGTTTTTAGCCTTGCCCACATAGATCACCTTGCCTTTCGAGTTTCTGAACTGGTAGACGCCGGGGGACGGGGGCAGGTTCGCGATCGTTTCCTCGAGGCCCTCTTTTTTTTCAGTCGGCAGTGCGTGTGATTCTGGATCAGGCATAACGAATTCCTCTTCATTGCAATTCTTTGTTTCAGGCATGGAGAATTACAATAAAAAAAGGAAAAGCCGCAAATAGTTGCGGCTTTTCCTCCGGTACAAAAGAAAAGAAGGTACCTGTCAGGCCTCGAGGGTATTGTATTCGCCTTTGAGGGCAAATATACCGAACGTGATGAGGCTGAACGAGATGATGGGCATCAGCACGACGATCACGATCGACCAGAAGATCCAGTTCTCTTCAGTTGGTTTTTCCGCGATCTCCTGCATGGCACGCATGATAGCGAGGGGAATGATACTCAGCCCCATCGCCGCCCAGAGAAGTCCGAAAATCCTTTTTATTACAGTCATGATGAATTTGGTTAAAAGGTTCTTGGTTATTCGGTGTCAAGGTTGTTCGTCTTGTTCGAAATGTAGAGCGAACCGATGACGAAGCAGACCGCAGCGATGATGATCGGGTACCAGAGACCGAAGAGCGGATCGGCCGGAGGTGCTCCCGGTGCCGGGCGGGTGAACTCCACAAGACGGGTCGAGATGAGTGGCACCAGACCGCCGAACACGCCGTTACCGATGTGGTAAGGCAGCGACATCGAGGTATAGCGGATCCTGGTCGGGAAGATTTCCACAAGGAACGCCGCTATCGGGCCATAGACCATGGTTACGAAGATGACCTGGATAAGCACGAGGCCGATCATCTTGTAGAACAGGTCCTGCGGGAGGGTGACCTCCTTCTTGGTTTCCGGTTTCAGCTTGTCTTTCGGCATGGCAGCCCTGACTTCCGGATCAACCGGGAATTTCTTCTTGACGGTTTCCTTGTACTTGGTGCCGTCGGTGAATTCCTTCGTGGTGACGGTGGTGATCAGGGAGTCGGCACCCTTGACGTCGAACTTCTCTTTCTTTTCGGTCTTTTCGACGATCTCTTCCTTCAGTTTGAGGTTCGCTTCACTGTACATCACGGTGTAGATCGGGCGGTAGGAAATGACGGCGATCAGCATGCCGAGCATCATGATCCATTTGCGGCCGATCTTGTCGGAAAGCGAGCCGAAGACAATGAAGAACGGTGTGCCGATGAGCAGTGCGATCGAGATGATCATGTTGCTCTGGACGAACTCGATATTACAGGCGTTCTGCAGGAAGGAGAGCGCGTAGAACTGGCCGGTGTACCAGACGACGCCCTGACCGGCGGTCGCTCCAAGCAGCGCCACAAGCACCATTTTCAGGTTGTCTTTCTTCTGGAAGCTTTCAGCGAGCGGGTTTGAGGAGGTTTTGCCTTCCTTTTTCATCTTTGCGAAGAGCGGGGATTCCGACATCTTCATACGGATGAAGATAGAAATGCCGACGAGGAACACGGAAAGGATGAATGGAATACGCCATCCCCAGTCGTTGAAGACCTCGATGCCGAGCGTCTGGCGGACGATGAGGATAACGCCGAGCGCGAGAAAGAGGCCGAGGGTCGCCGTGGTCTGGATGAAACTGGTCCAGAAGCCGCGTTTGCCTTCAGGCGAGTGCTCTGCCACGTAGGTTGCGGCACCGCCGTACTCGCCGCCGAGCGCAAGGCCCTGGAGCAGCCGGAGCACAAAGACGATGGCCGGTGCGGCGAATCCGATCACTTTGTAGCCAGGGACGAGACCGATGGCGAAGGTTGAGCCGCCCATGATGACAAGGGTAACGAGGAAGGTGTACTTGCGGCCGATAAGGTCGCCGAGGCGTCCGAAGAAGAGCGCGCCGAAAGGCCTGATGACGAAACCGGCGGCAAAGGTCGCCAGGGTTGCGAGCAGTGCCGCGGTCGGGTTGTCTTTCGGGAAGAACTGTTCGGAAATGATTTTTGCGAGCGTACCGAAGATGTAAAAGTCATACCACTCGATGAGCGTCCCGACCGAGGAAGCAGCAATAACCCGCCGGGTGCTGGTTACCTCTTCGGTCTGGGCAACGTTTGTGACATTTTGTGCCATAAATGATTGCGTTGTTTGTTTGTTGATTGAAACTTCGTTGAAATGACCGTTCGATTACCGTAAAGGTCCGGAACAGGTCATTTGATGAACTCGTGCTCGTTTTCTTTCACGACAAGCACCGGGCAAGGGGCGCGGCGGATGACATGTTCCGCGACGCTGCCGAGGATCATGCGTTTCAGGCCGCGGCGGCCGTGCGAGCCCATGATGATGATGTCGGCTTCCTTGCGCTTGGCGTAATCGAGGATGCACTCTTCGGCAAAGCCTTCGTAGATGACGTAGTCCGCCACGATGCCGGCCATTTTTTCTTCCTCGATGAGAGTCGCGAGCTTCTTTTCCTCGTCGGCACGCTCATTTTCGAGTCCGTGAGAATAGTTGATGGTCGGGTCGTTTTCGACGACGCCCACGAGAAAGACCTCTCCTCCGGAAAGCCTCGCAAACTCGTTGGCGTATTGCAGCGCCTTGCGTGACAAATCGGAAAAATCAACCGGACAAATGATTTTTTTGATGGTAATCATAGTACCGCTGTTGTGTTTTGGTTATTGATGAACAGACGTTTTAGAGTAAAAGAGAAAAAAAAATCCAACCCGGGTATTTTCGGCTGCCGGGGCATGCCTTGACAATACCTGGAATTCAACGCGAGATGCAGTAATGCAACAGGGCAGAACACATTTGTCCTGCTTTGCTGTCGTGACAAAAGAATCAGCCTTCTTGCGAACGCACTCTGTCGAAAATGTATATGCTGAAAGAAAAACGAAGCCCGGCAGCTTTCTGCAGCCTGTGACGGAAGAGTACAGGCTACGGGATGGCTTCACTCAATATCGTAAAAAAATCCCGTTTTATCAATTGTTAAATGACAGCCGGGAACAGTTTTTTTAAAAAAACAACGATTGAACTTACGTGTAATATAAATAAAAAAGCCGCAGTTGCCCGCGGCTTTTTTTCAGGCCTGAAACAGGTCAGAAGGTAACCGTCGCCATAAGTTCGGCACGGAGTGTCTGGGTGTCGTTGCCAACCTGAGCGCCAGAGTTTTCTTTTCCGCTTGTCAGCCAGCGAAGGGTCGGCTGGACGGTGAAGGTGCCCATGGCAGACTGATGCACGTTGATCTTGTACTGTGCCCAGAGGAAGGTATTGTTATAATCGAGGTTGGTGGTTTCGTCATGGGTCGAGTTGTAGTCAAACCATGCCATGAACGGACCGGACTCGAATTTTGCCCTGAGCAGGTAGCCATGGTAATCAGTTACAAGTGCTGCATTGTCAGGATCGGCATCGTCACAGGTCGTGTAGAAGCCGCTGCAGGTGAGCTTCGATTTACCAACGGGAATGCCCACATTGGCGCCAAAGGTGATCGGTGTGCAATTCGCGGTAAAATTAGGCACCCCGTTCGGCTGGGTGAAGGTATCCATATTGGTCAATGCGACAAGCACCTGTGGCTCCAGGGTAACATTTCCGGCGGTTGCCTTATAGGAAAGGTGCAGTGCATAACCATCATTGAAAAGTCCGTCGTGCTCAGTAGCAGTTGTAACGCCGGTCGACCTGTTGTCGAGCATGACAAGTGTAGCGTTCATGTCACCCGAGCCGATTTTGCAGCCGTAATTAATGCCGTATACACGGTCATACAGGATATTCGTGATTGGGGTATCGAGCGGCTGGCTTGGAAATGCGGCAAGGTCGAAAATCGGGTTGTTGAAGCTGCCGAGCGGAAGACGGCCCATCATATAGTGGCTGTCCTGCATCATGCGGCCGAAATAGAAATTGGATACGGTGAGGTTGTAGACTTCAGTGTTGCCGTAACCGATAGTGACAAAACCTGCTGCACGACCCTCTGTTGATTCGTTCGTGATCATGGTTTTGAAGAAATAGCCGCTGCCAAGGTCTGCAGCACCGGTGAGGCGGATCCTGTACTGCCATTTCAGGTCGTCGCTTGTGTTTTCGCCCGGATCCTGGGATTTGAACTCGCCCCTGAGTCTGACGCTGGCGTCGCCGCCGATTTTCAGCTCGGCGTGTGCCGGTGATGCGAACGACAGTGCTGCGAACATCGCAACAAGCGACAGCATTCTTTTTTTCATGTGATCTCTCCGTTTGGTTGGTTGTGTGTGTGTGTTTTTTCTCAACAAAAAATTACCTGTCTGGCCCAAAAGGCCGCAACATGCACCGGTCTGAAATGACCCGATGGTGATATTTCTAGTAGACTGTGAAAAAAACAGCGGAAATGCTTGCTGTTGTACTGTTAATAATGCCGGATTGGTACTGCCGGGAGGCATTATAACTATATCCTCATATAATAACAGTTTCGGTGCTTGTTTACAAATAATTGT
Source organism: uncultured Chlorobiaceae bacterium (assembly GCA_903928225.1). GTDB lineage: Bacteria > Bacteroidota > Chlorobiia > Chlorobiales > Chlorobiaceae > Chlorobium. Next base: position 32,882 of record CAIYPU010000153.1, on the reverse strand, counting down.
TAACTTTTTGCCGTTGCTGTTTATGGAACGAGAACATTATTTAAAAACTCTTGCAATATACGGCACGATTCGTTAAAAACAAAAGCAGGAATGGTTTCGCGAATCAGTTTCTGTGGTTGCGAAGTAAAAAAAGTACATCTGTTATCGCATCGTGGCAAAAGTCAATTTACGGGTAAGTGCCCTGTGCATCGTGGACGGGCATGTCCTGCTCATCGAACATAAAAGCTTCGCGCCGGAAGACCCGGAGCTTCCGTCAAGTTACTGGATCCTGCCGGGAGGTGTCGTCGAGCGGGGTGAGACACTTGACGAAGCGCTCAAACGCGAAATGCTCGAGGAGACCGGTCTTGAATGCATGGTCGGCAGCCTGCTCTTCATCAAGGAGCTGCTCTATCCCTATCCCGGTCTGCAGGGCCAGGGGAGCCGCCACCATTCCGTTTCGCTCGGGTTCAACTGCACGATTACCGGAGGAGAGCTCATGACGGGAAGGGACCCTGAATTTCCCGATGACCGCCAGGTGATCATCAGGACCGCCTGGCTTCCGATCGCCGAAATCGACCGGTACCATCTCTATCCGCCGTTCCTTGCCGGCTATGTTCGTGGAAAGCGTGATGGTGATTTCGGCAACGCCGTTCCCGAGTTCTTCGATTCGCTCGCCTGATTCCGTAGCGTTTCGGCAGGCAGGGCAGCGTTCAGTCTTTTTCTGTTATACTGTTTTTTCTGCCATTCAGCCTTTATTTGTCATTCTGAGCGGAGCGAAGAATCCATAACGTATTGTTCAGTAACTTATAATGGATCCTTCACTCCGCGATGCTTCGATCAGGATGACATCGGTGTTTCAGAATGCACACCCTGCTCTTGTCATGCTGTCTTTTTCTTGTCAAGCAGCCTGTTCATTGTCATGCAGCGTTTTAATTCTGTCACTCTGCTTTTTTTTGTCATTCTGAGCAAAGCGAAGAATACATGACAGGCAAACTCAGGCAACGGACGCTTCATTTCGTTGCGGTCAGCATGAGGTGTCGGGTGCGAGGAGGGTTTGCAGTACCGCCATCCTGACGGCGACGCCGTTCGTGACCTGTTCGAGCAGCATGCTCTGCGAATAGCCGGGCGGCTGGATCCGGTCCGCCACATGGTTCGAAATTTCAATTTCGCGGTTGATCGGTCCGGGATGGAGCACGAGCAGGTGTTTTCGGACCCGGTCGAGTTTTTCGTCGGTCAGTCCGTAGTAGAACGAGTACTCTTCGAGCGACGGCAGGTAGCCCCCGGTTGCCCGTTCGAGCTGGAGGCGCAGGACGATTGCCGTATCTGCCCACCTGATGGCGTCGTCGAGGTCGGTGAAGAGCGTGATGCCGAGCTTTGCCGCATCGGGCGGCATGAGGGTGACCGGGCTGCAGATGCCGACGGAGGCCCCGGCGCTGAGCAGGCCGTAGATGTTGGACCGTGCGACCCGGCTATGCAGGACGTCCCCGATGATGATGACCCTGAGGTTTTCGAGCTTGCCGAAATATTCGCGGAGGGTGAACATGTCGAGCAGCGCCTGGGTGGGATGTTCGTGGGCGCCGTCGCCGGCGTTGATGACGCTTTTACCGGTGATGCCCGTGATCAGGTCCGCGGCGCCGGAAGAGGGGTGGCGCAGCACGAATGCGTCTACCTTCATGGCTTCGAGGTTCCGGATCGTGTCGGTCAGGCTCTCTCCCTTGCTGACGCTGCTGCTTGAAGCGGTGAAGCTGAGCGTACTGGCACCGAGGTGGCGGGAGGCAAGTTCAAAGGAAAATCTCGTGCGTGTCGAATTTTCGAAGAAACAGAGCGCGATGCGTTTGTTCAGGAGCGTGGGCTCGAAAGAGGGGTTTTCGGTCACCAGCTTTTTCTTGAACCCTGCCGCCATGTCGAGGAGTCCGGCGATCCGGCCGTCAGGAACATTGCATAATCCAGTGAGGTGCTTCAAATCCGGGATTTTTTTTGCGCTTTAAATAGAAGGTTGCATCCTGAAAAGGTACGAAAAAAAGATAATGAAATTCCAGGGCAACCTCAGGTCGGATTTTGAGATTCGCCGCCGGTTCGGTTTCTTTGATAACGGTGTCGCTTTCCCGGTGGAAGCATGCCTATAACAAGGGAAATCCGGAATTGGAAAAAAAGGAATAAAGCGGAAAGGGAACATGCATGAAATGAGCATCGCGCTGTCGATTGCCGAGGCGGTGGAAAAGAGGGCTGCTGCTGAAGGTGCGGCCAGGGTATCCTCAATCGAGCTTGTCGTCGGGAAGCTTTCGGGCATAGAACCGGAATCGCTGCGGTTCTGTTTTTCGGCGGCGTCTAAAGGAACGGTCGCCGAAGATGCCGAACTCTTGATCGAGGTGCGTGAAGGGACCGCCAGGTGCATGGAGTGCGCAAAAGAATTTCCCGTTTCGTTTTATTTTGCGGAATGTCCCGGATGCGGCTCCCTGCGGGTTTCCATTCTGTCGGGCGAGGAGTTCCTGATTCAATCAATGACCATAGAAGAAGAGGGGGATTAACAGTATGTGCGATACCTGCGGGTGTTCATCTGAAAGCGGTGCGGTGCTCCGCAAGCCGGGAAATGCCGGATACCATGTCCATATAGGCGACGGGGACCATGTGCACGGGCACGAGGATCAAGGCCATGAACATGATCATGGGCACGACCATGACGGCCACCATCATCATTCCCATGACGACCGCAGCCGCAAAATCGTCATGGAACAGGATGTGCTCCTGAAAAACAACCTGCTTGCCGAAAGGAACCGCGGCTATTTCGAGGCAAGGAACATCGTCGCCCTGAATTTTCTCAGCTCGCCGGGTTCGGGAAAAACGTCGCTGCTCGAAAAAACCATTCCGCTGCTGCTCGGCGATTTCCCGGTCGCCGTCATCGAGGGAGACCAGCAGACCACGAACGACGCGGACCGGATCCACGCCCTCGGGGTTCCCGTCATCCAGGTCAACACGGGTTCGGGGTGCCATCTCGACGCGCTCATGGTCAACCGGGCCCTGAAGGAGATGGAGCTGAAGGACGGCTCACTGCTCTGCATCGAGAATGTCGGCAACCTGGTCTGCCCGGCGATGTTCGACCTCGGTGAAGCGAAGAAAATCGTGGTGATCAGCACTACCGAAGGAGACGACAAGCCGCTGAAATATCCGGCGATGTTCCATGAGGCCGATATCTGCGTCCTCAACAAGACGGACCTCCTGCCCTATGTCGATTTCAGCGCTTCTCGTTGCCGCCAAAATGCAATGCGGGTCAACCACCATCTCGAATGGTTCGAAGTTTCGGTGAAAACCGGAGACGGCATCGAAGCATTGACCGGACGAATCAGGCAAATGGTCAAAAACCGCTGAACCGGGTGGAGAGCGGTCCCGGCAAAAGAAGGCGCTTCGAGGTCAACGGCATTGTCCAGGGGGTTGGTTTCCGTCCCTTCGTGTACCGTCTTGCCGTCGGGCTCGGATTGAAGGGATTTATCAGGAACACCGCTTCGGGGGTGCTCATCGAAGTTCAGGGTTTTCCGGAAACCATCGACGATTTTTCGAAGCGGCTTCGCTACGAAGGTCCACCTCTTTCAAGAATAGAGACAATTGCCGAAACCGGCCTGCCACCGGGGGAGGAGCAGGATTTCTCCATCGGCGCCTCGGGCCCCGGAGCGGAGATCGAGACCCTCATACCTCCCGACATCGCGCTCTGCGGCGACTGCCGTCGAGAGCTTTTCGACCCCTCTGACCGCCGGTACCGCTACCCGTTCATCAACTGCACGAACTGCGGTCCAAGGTATACCATCGTCGGGCGGCTTCCATACGATCGCCCCTTCACGTCGATGCACGGGTTCGCGATGTGCCCGGAGTGCGGCCGGGAGTACCACGATCCGCTCGACCGCCGCTTCCACGCCCAGCCGAACGCCTGTCCAGTGTGCGGTCCTGCAGCCCTGCTCTGCGATGCCGCAGGCGAAAAGATCGGTGTCCCGGATGCCGTTGCTGCAGCGGCGGCAATGCTGCATGAAGGAAAGATCCTTGCATTGAAGGGCGTAGGCGGGTTTCATTTCGCTGTCGACGCCATGAACGATGATGCCGTCAGGCGGCTTCGGGAGCGCAAGGGACGCGAGGCAAAACCGTTTGCCGTTATGATGGGGAACCTCGAAACCGTTTCGAAGCACTGCACGCTTTCTGCGCTTGAATCGGAAGCGCTGATGTCACCGGAAGCGCCGATCGTGCTGCTTCGCAGGAAGGAGGGCGGAGGTCTGTCGCCGGAAGTTGCGCCGTGCAACGACCGGCTGGGGGTGATGCTTCCCTATTCACCGCTGCATGCCCTGCTTTCTGCCGATGCCCCCGAGGTGCTCGTCATGACCAGCGCGAATTTCAGCGAGGAACCTGTCGTGAGCGACAACGGTGAAGCGTTCTCGCGGCTTTCCGGCATCGCGGATGCGTTTCTGGTTCACGACCGCCCGATATACCGGAAATGCGACGATTCTGTCACCGTTGAGCTTTCCGGGAAGCTCCGCCAGATCAGAAGGAGCAGGGGATTCGTGCCGGTCCCGGTCTTTCTCCGGGATGGCGGCCCTGTCGTGCTCGGGACGGGTGGCGAGCTGAAGAACACCCTCGCTCTGCTGAAAGGGACCCATGCGCTCCTCAGCCAGCATATCGGCGACATGAAGAATTACGAGGCCCTGAAGCATTTCGAGCATACCGCAAAACATCTGCAGCACCTGTTTCAGGTCCGGCCGGAGCTGATCGTGCACGATCTCCATCCAGGGTACATGACCACCCGGTGGGCCATGGAGCAGGGGGTGCCCCTGCTTGCGGTGCAGCACCATCATGCCCATCTCGCTTCATGCCTTGCGGAGAACAGGGAGGATGGGCTTGCGATAGGGCTCATGCTCGACGGCACCGGTTACGGTACCGACGGAACGATCTGGGGCGGAGAGGTGCTGATCGGCGACGAAAATGGCGCCGAGCGGTTCGCCTGTTTCGAACCGATGCCCATCGCCGGGGGGGAGACGGCGATCATGCAGCCCTGGCGGCTCGCGCTCGGCTATCTCCGGCGCTGCCGACCTGGGTTGACTTCGCTTCCTTTCATGGATGGCATGCCGGTCGGGCCTGTTCTCGAACTTCTGCAAAGGGGAACAAACGTTTACGAAACGTCGAGCTGCGGAAGGCTTTTTGATGCCGTAGCCGCCCTCTCGGGCCTCAGGGGGGAGATCAGCTACGAAGGCCAGGCGGCCATCGAGCTGATGCATGCCGCAGGAGGATCGGCCGGGACCAGGGCTTTCCCTCACGGCCTCAGGGAAGAAAACGGCCGATGGGTGATGCTCGTTTCTCCTGTTTTCGGGGCTGCGGCAGAGTCGGTGAAGCTCGGAATGCCTGTCAGGGAGATCAGCAGGATGTTCCACCGCTCCCTGGTCAACCTGCTCCTCGACATTACCGCAAAAGCTTCCGAAACCTCTGGCCTGAAGACCGTAGCGCTCAGCGGCGGGGTCTTTCAGAACGCGCTGCTTTTCGAAACGCTCGCCGGAGAGCTTGAACATGCCGGGTACCGGGTCCTCTCCCATTCGCTCGTCCCGTCGAACGACGGCGGCCTCTCGCTTGGCCAGGCGGTCATCGGGAGGAGTTTCCTTGCCGGGCGCTACACCGGGGTGCGCTGACCTCGTTTTCCATGAAAAACCGGGAAACTCTCTGTTGTTGCGCTTGCGGCCACATTGCATTATCTTTTTGTTTATTCTCGAAAAGAATGAGCACCTGTCACCATCCAACTGCGAACCATGTGCCTGGCAATACCCGGAAAGCTTCTTGAGATATCGCTGGAAAACGGCCTGAAAATGGGTGTCGTCGATGTGAACGGCACGAAGACGCGGGCATGCCTCGAATATGTGCCCGAGATCCGCGAAGGACAGTACACCATCGTGCATGCCGGTTTCGCGCTCAAGGTCATCGACGAGGACGAAGCTGCCGAAAGCCTCAAACTCTGGCAGGAGCTGATCGACAGCGGCGCTTTCGATCACGACGGCGAAATGCCCTGTTCAGCAGCAAAATAAGCCCGGCAATGAAATACATCGACGAGTTCCGCGACCCTCAGCTTGCCCGGCAGCTGTTGCAGGAGATTTCCCGCAAAACGACCCGGCACTGGACCATCATGGAGATCTGCGGAGGGCAGACCCACTCCATCATGCGCAACGGCATCGACCAGCTCCTTCCCGAAGGGATAGAGCTCGTGCATGGCCCAGGCTGCCCGGTCTGCGTCACGCCGCTCGAATCGATCGAACGCGCCCTTGCCATCGCTTCGCAGGAGAACGTTATTTTCACGAGTTTCGGCGATATGCTCCGCGTCCCGGGCAGTACGAAGGACCTTTTCATGGTGCGCAGCGAAGGCGGAGATGTCCGTATCGTCTATTCGCCGCTCGATGCGCTGCAGATCGCCAGGGAGAATCCTTCCAGAGAGGTGGTGTTCTTTGCCGTCGGTTTCGAAACGACAGCCCCGGCCAATGCCATGGCGGTCTATCAGGCAGCCCGCGAAGGCATGGCGAATTTCAGCGTCCTCGTCAGCCAGGTGCTGGTGCCCCCGGCAATGCGGGCGATCCTTTCCGCGCCGGGGAACCGCGTCCAGGGGTTCCTTGCCGCCGGACACGTCTGTGCGGTTATGGGCTACAGCGAGTACGAGCCGATCGCCGCCGAATTCGGCGTGCCGATCGTGCCCACCGGCTTCGAACCGCTCGACCTGCTTGCAGGCATCCTGAAGACCGTGGAGATGCTCGAAGCCGGAACGCCCGGCGTTGCGAACCGGTATGGACGGGTGGTGCAGAGGGAAGGTAACCCGGCCGCACAGGATGTTATCAGGAAGGTTTTTGAAGTGGTGGACCGGCAGTGGCGGGGTATCGGCATGATTCCCATGAGCGGGCTCGGCCTCGGCGGGGAGTACGACCGGTTCAACGCCGAAAAAAAATTCGGGGTTTCCCATATCGTCGCTTCCGAATCGCCGCTCTGCATGAGCGGAAGCGTGCTGCAGGGCAAGCTCAAGCCTGACGAATGCCCGGCTTTCAGCCGCGAGTGCACACCGCTGCATCCGCTCGGCGCCACCATGGTCTCCTCCGAAGGAGCGTGCGCCGCCTATTACAACTATCACCGAAACGTTTCATTCCCATGAGCATCGCACCGGCGTGCCCCCTTCCGATACAGCAGCATGAAACCGTCCAGATGGCCCACGGCGCGGGGGGGCGCTTTTCCCAGGCGCTGATGCAGCGGATTTTCATGCCCCATCTTTCGAACGCCTTTCTCGACCAGCTCGACGACCAGGCGAAATTCGACATACCCGCGGGAAGAGCGGCGTTTACTACCGATACCTATGTCGTCAGCCCGGTTTTTTTCCCTGGAGGCAACATCGGGGAGCTTGCCGTCAACGGCACGGTCAACGATCTCGCCGTCGGTGGCGCCCGCCCGCTCTACCTCAGCGCCGGGTTCGTGCTCGAGGAAGGCTTGCCGCTGCAGGAGCTTGAAATCATCGTCAGGAGCATGGCCGAAGCCGCAAGGAAAGCCGGGGTGATGATCGTGACCGGCGACACGAAGGTGGTCGGCAGAGGGCAGTGCGACAAGCTGTTTATCAACACGTCCGGCATCGGCATCGTCAGACGGGATGTGTCGGTGTCCTGCCGAAACCTCCGGCACGGTGACAGCATCATTCTTTCCGGCAGCGTAGGCGACCATGGCATGGCCATCATGACCACCCGTGAAGGGCTTTCCTTCCAGTCGGGAATAACGAGCGACAGCGCTCCGCTGAACGCCATGATCGAAGCGGTGCTCGAAGCGGTGCCGGCGGTCCATGCCATGAGGGACCCGACCAGGGGAGGTGTTGCCGCCACCCTGAACGAACTTGCGGTTTCATCATCCGCAGGCATCGAGATCCATGAAGGTACGGTCCCCGTCCGGGACGATGTGCGCGGGGCGTGCGAACTGCTCGGCATCGATCCGCTCCACGTGGCCAACGAAGGGAAGCTGGTGCTTTCCGTCGCCGCGGAGGATGCATCGAAAGTGCTCGAGGTCATGCGGGCATTCGATTGCGGCCGGGATGCCGCCGTCATCGGTTCGGTGGTCGCCGACCATCCCGGCATGGTGGTGATGCGCACCGCTTTCGGAAGCAGGCGGGTTATCGACCTGCCTCTGGGGGAGCAGTTGCCCCGAATCTGCTGAATTATTCGGGCAGTCTTTCTCTGTTCCGAACCCGATAGCCCGGGTTGTCCCGACAAGTCGGGATCGAAATCCTGTCCTTTCCTTTTTTCCTGTCATTCTGAGCGGAGCGAAGAATCCATAACGTATTGTTTGGCAGAATAATGGATCCTTCGCTTCGCTAAGCATCGTTCAGGATGACACTTGTATTTCGGAACAAACTCCCTGCTCCTGCCATTCTGACTTTTCATGTCATGTTGAGCTCCCGGTATTCGTCCGCCATGCACATAACTTCGCACTGCTATACACAGAAGTGCCCGCGGTGTCCGGCAGTTCAACGCCCATTGATGCCATGAAAATCGCCGCCAAGCTTCCATATAAAAATCACAAATACTATATTCATTTTTTATGGTTCCGTTGGATCTCTGTGCCGGTTTGCGATTTTTCGGGGGTGTCGCTATTTATCATGTTTAGAGCCAGTTAGATAAACAGCCCCCCACATCCCGGTTAAAAACGTCAACGGGGTTATCGGTTGACTCGTCACTCCCTTTACTTCAGCTGCGAATTTTCCGGATAGTTGTATCGGGTATTAATTATTTGAAGGATCATTTGCAGTGAAAAAAATTCTCGTTACCGGAGCGACCGGTTTTATCGGTTCCCGTCTTGTCCGGAAACTTGTCGCATCGGACGATCAGGTATTTATCCTTGTCAGAAAAACTTCCGATCTGTCGGCCATTGCTTCCCTGCTTGACAGGGTCCGGCTCGTTTATGGCGACGTCACCGACCCAGCCTCTGTTCAAAGCGCCATGAAAGACATTGATATTGTCTATCATTCGGCCGGTCTTACCTACATGGGCGACAGCGACAGTAAAAAGGATGTGCTTTACCGGATCAATGTCCTTGGTACCCGAAATATCATGCAGGCAGCCCTGGAAGCAGGCGTGAAGCGGGTGCTCCATGTCAGCTCGATTTCTGCCGTCGGAATAGCCCGAGGTAAAAAAAATCCGGTCGATGAGAACGCACAATGGAATTTCGATTCTATCCAGCTCGAGTATGCACGCACAAAGCATCTCGGCGAACTCGAAGTGACGGAAGCGGTCAGCAAAGGGCTTGACTGTGTCATCGTCAATCCGGCTTTCGTATTCGGGGCGGGTGACCTCAATTTCAACGCCGGGCGTCTGATCCTCGATGTCTATAAACGGCGTCTTCCTTTTTATCCGCTTGGCGGGGTCTGCGTGATCGATGTGGATATCGTGGCGGAAACGATCATCACAGCCATGGAAAAAGGAAGAACGGGCGAGCGTTATATCATCGGCGGAGAAAATGTTTCCTACAAACAGCTTGTCGATACCATTTCAAGAGTCACCGGTGCGCCGAAAGTGATGTTGCCGCTGCCGTTCTGGCTTGGAAAAATCTTCAAATCCATCCTCGACCGCTACAAAATAAGGAACCGGATATCGAAACTGTTCAATCTTTCCATGTTCAGGGTCGCTTCGGAATATCTCTATTTCGATTCATCAAAAGCTTTGCGGGAACTCAATATGAGGCAGGAACCTCATGAGCAGAGCATCCGGAGCGCTTTTGAATGGTATCGTGATCACAAAATGCTGAAATGAAGGCCAGGAAGAATTTCTGATTGCACGATCGTAAGCTATTCCTGTCCCCCTCACCGGGTTGTGTTCGCTAATCCTCGTAGCGTTTCACGATTGCTTTTTCGGGATACATCGTTTTCTCTCCGTTATTCAATGGATTATCCGATTTGTAAGAGGGATCTGCATAAATGGAACCATGGAGATTGCCTTCTGCATGTTCTCCGGACTCAAGTTCTGTCTTTGTTTTGCGAATTTTTTCAAGGAGAAACCCTATGAGATAACATAGTGCGTTCTCAAGCTTCCGTTCAAACTCATCTTCCTCAATTTCCTCCGATTCTTGCGCAAAGCCGGCATTCATATTTTTTAACAGAGCATCTGCAGCTTCCACATACTTCTCTTCTCTCATGTGTCCCGTTAATTACTGAAGGGATAATTACGTCTTTTCTTACAGGCAGAGCTGTACACGGATTTGTGCGACAATTGCTATGCGTTGCAATGAATATGATGAAAATTATAAAAATTATGTAACTTTGATAATAATTGGTGTACACTCAATTGGCGACTATTGCCAGTGGATTTTTCGGATTTCCCTCTCGGGGTGTTCGTAGCCAATTCCTTCATTTTTCAGCACAGCAGGTTTTCTGAAATTTTTATCGAACCAATTTGACCATAGGGGAGGTAACATGATTTTTCATGAAAGTATGGTAATTCCATCACTGTATACCGTTGAGGAACAGTACATCCTTGAGCGCTGGCTTCAGAAGGCATATGACGGAGAAGACAAAAAAAGCCTTGTCGATTCCTCGAAGGTTGCGGAGATTGCACTTGCCACCATACAGCGCAAGTTGCCCAAAGGATTGTCTATCAGTGAAGATGGAGATGCAATCGAGGGGCGTAAAACATGGCAACTGCCTGTTCGGATGAGATCGGATGTCATTTATCCTGCCCACCTTTTTGCAATTGACTGGGAGGATAAACAGCAGGGAGTTTCCTGGCCGGAAGTCTATTATGCAACCTATCTTCCGGGGTATGACGTTTATGTCGTCACTATTTCAATGGATTCAGGCGAGCTCTACGGTTATGCAGACCTGGCGATCGGTTTTTTCCGTATCGATGACGTTGCTTTTATGGCTCAAGAGGCTTCCCAAGTTGTTCGTGAATGGTGGAAATACCTTCATCAGGGGATGCATAAGCCGGTATGGAAGGCTTTTGTGAAACCGGGACTGATCGACTCGGAGATGGCATATCGGATGCGTGAAGAAGAGTGGGATATCGTCGGAAGCCATGACAAGGTTATACTCTGAAAGTCCTTTAAGCTGCTGAAGCTTTCCGTTACCGTAACCAGCGATCATCCGGCTTCCGCTTCTCATCCCCGGAAAATCTGAATGAAAAAACTGTTGTCTGGTAATTGTTTACGGTAACTGGCTTTCTTTCAGAAAGGGATCAATAGTTTTTTCAGTACCGAAAAGGACTGATGCACAAGAAGTTTGCTGTAGCCCATCGAGACGGCTAATTCGCCAAGCATAAGGGCACTTGGGGATATATTGGAGCAGAGAGTGACCGTTCTCCATTCCGGAGCGAACTTGTTTTTGAAGCGGAAAAGCGATTCGTGGTCATAGGCATATCTGCTGTTTGCAGCAAATGAGAGCATCAGTTTTTCTAAAGAATCAGGATCGGGTGTCCTTTCGTCATAAAAGATGAACGGGACTTCGCCGAGGCTCCATTCATACAAACCTTCGCTTTCGAGTATCATGAAAATTCCTGCAACAAGGGACTCCATAATGTCGCCGGGTGCGTTTTTATGGCGAAGGATAAGCTCGGTATGCATTTCATTCCGTCCTCTTCCTGAAAGGGTCATCGCAGCAAGCCAATTCCCTTCGAAATTCCTGAATACAAAGAGTCGGCAAGCTGAATCAGCTTCGTCCCTGAAAAGGTTCATGAGCTGCGGTTTATCAGCATGTCGGGTCTGTTTCCGGAATGCATCGAGCATCTTGAGATTGACTTCGTTCGTAACAAGTTCCTCTGTATAGCCCTGTTTTTTTCCCCTTGAAAGAGAGCTTGCGACTGTTTTTCTTTTCAGATGAGGTTTTTTCAGATCGAGAACAGCTTCTGCGCCCGTTCTCAAGCATCCGCAGTTCATTTCATGAAAAAATCGGGCCATGGAAGGCGGACATCCTCTCAGAACAAATCCTTCCGGGTAGGTTTTTAAAAGGTCCTCATAAAGGATCTGCAATGAGAAATGATGGGGGATATCTGCCATACTGATCCAGCGAATCCTGGATAACGGCAGCGTTACGCCTCTGTAGAGAGGCCTTATTCCGTCAATTCTTCTCCAGCTCAGTGGCAGCAGTTCCTGCATTGGTTCCCGGGATGCGTTATCACATTTTTAAAAATAACGCTAAGATCATGTTGCCTGAAGCTCACTCGATGTGACTTCCTTCTCAATTTCTGCTATCCAATCTGTTTACCAGCTTGAAAACCGGTAAGGATGGAAACTTGACTGAGCATGAACGGATGATGTTATTTTTTTCTCTGACTCATCAATTGACCGCCTGTTTCCTTCAATGCTTCCGCCCCATTCAATATAAGAGCTCCAGCGGCGAAAATTCCCAGCCCTACTACCGCGATCCCTGCAAGCCCGTGGATAAGCGGAGGGGCAATTGGCGCGATTGGAGCAATCAGGGCAGCACCTCCGGCAACTCCAACTGCGTTTTTAAACATGTTTGCGGATTCTGAATGTATCATGTTGCGCCGATTTGATGTTGATGAGGATGTCTCGAATTCGTTATTAAATATCTTTATATTTTTCTGACCGATACCATTTACACGGGTTCCGGCAGGGTCAATTGAGTTTTGCTGTGTTTTCCAACTGACCTTCCCGGGAATTTCTGCTGTACTCTTCCCCTGCGGTAAAGCCAGCAATAAAGATGTTTTCAGCAAACTCTTCAAGCGTCATGCCCAAATCTGTTTTCTGCCCAAGGTACCTCTCGAGTTTTTGAGGTTTCATGTGTCGGCCTACCTTCCGGAGGTATGAGATCCATGCAATTCTGATTGCCTGCAGCCACAGCGTTTTTGACATAAGCATATACGCGTTGTTGGACGGTTTCGGTCCGAAACCACCACTGTTTATAAAAATCAATGCAGTCGTTGAAGCGTTATCCCGACAGGGCATTATTCGAGCGCTCGTCAATTGTTCATAAGTTATCCGGATTTCATGCTATAATGCCGGTTAACAATGCAAGACGGAGCCTTGATGCTTCCGAAGACGGATCTTCAGTCCCTAAGTTTTTTTCATTGATTTCTAAAGCTCTCCGATACACTGCTATTGCCTCCGAAAATTTACCCTGAGCTTCCAGGACACCTGCCAGATTGCAGAGTATTGACGCAATTTCGGGATGGTTCCGTTTAAGCTGTCTCTCATGGATTGACAGTATCCGATAGCACAACGTTTCCAGTTCTTCATGCTTTTCTTCAGCCTGCATGACCGCCGCCAGGTTCGTGAGCGGGGTAATCAGGTCAGGATGCCCAGCGCCAAGCTGTTTTTCATAGATTTCAAGTGCGTTCCGGAACAAGGATTCTGATTCATGGAGCTTTTTAATCCGAAAAAACAATCCGGCCAGATTGTTCAGGCTTTCTGCTGTCAGGATGTGCTGCCCTCCAAGCCCCTCTTTTCTGATGAGCAGCGCGCGCCGGTACAAAACCTCGCATTCCATATATCTTTCCTGTTCCCAAAGCAGCAATGCGAGATTGTTTATGCTTGTCGCAACCTCAGGATGATTTTTTCCAAAAAGGGATTCCCTGATTTTTATACTCTCATGATAGTACGATTCAGCATCGTCGAACCGGTCCCAATCCCAATAGAGAAGTGCAAGATTGTTGATCGTTGTAGCAACTTCAGGGTTGTCATGACCAAGAAGCTTTTCCCTGATTTCAAGGGAGTTTCTGTAGTGTTTTTCGGCATCATTAAAAAACATGCGTGCATGGAGGTACATAGCTGCAGCGTCCTGCAGCTGACAGTATTCCTTCCATGAATTGCTTGTGTCTGCATTGACGCCACTCAAAACAGAAAGGGCATGCTCAAACAGGTCGGCACAGACTTTCCATGTTGAAGGATCATGATAGCTCGAAACGGGAAAGAGCTCCTTCAGGGACAACAGCGCGGCTTCCCAGCAAGAAACAAGCTCTGCATGATTTACCAGCGAGAGGAGTGCATTTTTTACAATTCGATGGAGTGTGACGGATGATGAAGATCGTTTGATCAGGGCAAGCTGTTCAAGTATATCGAGGCTTTGAGCGAAAGTAGCTTCATCAGGTATTCCACTTGTCCCTGAAATTTTTCGATGAATTTCGAGTGATCTTCTTACAAGATATTCCGGGACCGGAAATGAAGACAGGACACAGCAAAAAATGAGAATCTGTTTTGCCTGTGGGATATCGTTTAATTCTCCGAGACAAAGCTTGCAGAGAACAGTGAAAATTGCCGGAACATCATCTACTGAATGTTGATCGAGACAGGTGAGCATCTGATGTATGTTTTCCAGGGGCTGATCAGGTTTCGCCGTGCACCATGCGGCAGCCATTACAACCCCGAGCGGAAGCCCTGGAAGAGCTTCTGCAAGCCTGATGACAGATTTGACATTGATGCATCCCGTTTTTTTGTGAAGATATGCGACGGTCTCGTCCCGGTTCCAGCTGTCTACCGGGCATTCTCTGTCTATAGCCGAAGACACTGGTTTATCGGTAATGATGATGATATGGCCTTTTCCTTTTTCCGGGAAAAATTCGTTGATGGACTCCTTCTCGGCAACATTATCGAAAATCAGAAGCCATTTCGGGTTCTTCGCAAGCCAGTCATGGAGTGTTTGTATCTCAGGTTTGCGATCCGGGAAAAGTTTTTCGCATAAATCTTCCAGATCGTTCTGTACAGATATGCCATGGTATGCATCGATCCGCCAGATTATCCGGTATGCGGAAGAGTAACGGTATGCGTATTCAATGGCAAGTTCAGATTTTCCGATTCCGGTCGGGCCGGTAAGTATGATTCGTTTCGGAGAATTATCGACGGTGTTGTTCAGGAATTTTCTTGCTTCGTCAAGAATCAGGTTTTTCCCGGTGAAATCCGGATTGCGCGGGGGAATGTTCCTGATTATATGAAATCTGACAGAACTCAGGAACATGGGCGTTTACAGTCGATTGTCAAAGTGAAATGCTCTTTGAAATAAGAAATGCAAGGCTTATCAGTTAAGCCTGTGTTCGAGATCTGAACCTGCGGCAACCTGGTTTCTACTGTATTTTTCTCCCGCAATGAAACCGGCAATAAACACACTTTCTGCGAATTCCTCCAGTGTAATACCTGGTTCGATGGTCTGCATCAGATAGGTTTCCATGCTTTTTGCCTGTATGATACGGTTCATCCTGTCGATATAGCATGACCATGCTTTCCTTACAGCCTCTACCCACAATATGTCTGCCATAGTATTCCTCGTTTTTTGTCCAAGCCCTGCAGACTGTCATGAAACCATTTGAACATGAATATCAAGGTCTGGCAGGGAATCTTGTCTAAATCATTTCTCCGCCTGATGGAACGGAGCCTTAAAGTCATTGTTTCATCGGGTTGACGGATATCTGTAGCGCAATAATACCGCAAATAGCTTGTATTAATTTTGCGCGGAACAGCTAACTCATTAAAAAACTGACCATTGATCTCTTAATGCACTGATGGATCGATGTCTTGCTGTGTATAATAATTATAATATTCATAATAAAAGTACTATAATTTTTGTAACTTGCAATTGGCCGCATGCATAGGTATTTCTGGAAACCGTTGCTTTTTCAGGCGGTATGGTCCTCGTCATTATTTCAAAAAAGAGTCGCTTCCATGCCCATCGTAATACACAAAAGCCATACGGGCCTTACAAAAACCGGAATTTTTTCAGAGAAACGCCAGGTATGTCAACATGCATCATCAGGCACTCTGAAGCCATCTGATGAAAAATCAGAAAGCCGGGAAATTTCCGAAAAGAGGTCAGGATTCGCGAATTGCGAGATGAACTATGCAGAAACCAGGTCAGACATTATTCGTCCTGAAAGCCGTTGCGGGTTTGCAACCGGTACAGAACATGAATTTTCAATCCAGGTCGTAGACTGAAATGACAATATCCCAATCCAAAGTGCTCTATAAGAAGCTCAAGGTCGATGTAAAATTCCGCGAGATCATTCTTGCTGCGGAAACCATGGCTGAATGTATGGAAATTGTTGCCGCACAGGGTTTGGATTGTACAAAAGACGAAATAAAGACTGTGCTCGAAATCTTTTCCGAACATGAATCCGGGAAGATCTGCAACGGTTTCAGCCTGTGGGGTAACAGGATAAGCGGTTAAACAGGCGAAGAGCTCAAGGATGTATATGAGTAGTGAACCCATTCGATTTCGAGAGTCGGAACCGCCTTCCCGGAGCGCCTGCTGCGTGACGCCTGACTGTTCAGGTGAAAAAAAATCCGTAAAAAAATGGCTGCTTGTTCAACCGAAAAGTTCTACAAGCATGATGGTCGATTCCGGAAGCGTCAGTATGCCGTTGAACCTCATTATGGTGGCGACACTTGCCGGAAGGCTTTTTGATGTTACTCTCATCGATGAACGTGTCGGTGATCCCATCCCCGAGGATTTCTCTGATTATGATGTGATTGCCATCACCTCCCGGACATTGAATGCGGGCATAGCTTATCAGATTGGTGACAGGGCGCTTGCCCAGAAGAAGATTGTACTGCTTGGCGGAGTGCATCCCACCATGATGTACGAAGAAGCCGCGCAGCATTGTACAAGTGTTGTCTACGGAGAGGTTGAATCGGTCTGGGATGAACTGGAATCCGACATTCTTCACGATCGGGTGAAAAGTGTTTATCGGGCAACCGAGCTTCGATCTATGACTTCGATGCGCTCTCCGGATTTCAGCTATACCCTTCAGTCGAAAAATGCGGGGAAATACAGCTCCAGAATTCCGATTCTTGCAACGAAAGGATGTCCTGTCGGTTGCAATTTCTGCACGACACCTACGGTTTACGGGAAAAGTTACCGTTATCGCGAAATCGATCTGGTGCTCGATGAAATGCGTTATCACCAGGAGCGGCTGGGCCGAAGGAAGGTGAATTTTTCATTCATGGATGACAACATCAGTTTCAGGCCACAATACTTTACCGAGCTTCTCGGGGCGATGGAGAAACTGGGAGTCCGGTGGAATGCCAATATCTCCATGAATTTTCTTCATAAACCGGAAATTGCTCAAATCGCCGGCAGGTCCGGGTGCGACCTTATGAGCATCGGCTTTGAGTCTCTCAACCCCGATGTCCTGAAGTCAGTGAACAAGGGGGCCAACCGCCTTAATAACTATTCAACCGTCGTCAGCAACCTCCACCGGAACGGTATCGCGATTCAGGGATATTTCATGTTCGGTTTCGATGATGATAATGAAAAAAGCTTTCAGGCCACCTACGACTTCATCATGCAGAACCAGGTCGAGTTCCCAGTCTTTTCTCTGGTAACGCCGTTTCCCGGGACGCCCTATTTCGAAGAGATGAAACCGAGGCTGAGGCATTTAGACTGGAGCAGGTATGATACGTATCACTACATGTTCGAGCCTCGGAAAATTTCCGGAGAAAAACTCCTTGAAAACTTTGTGAAGCTGCAGAAAGAGGTTTACCGGGGGCGTGCCATCATGCGGCGGATGTACGGGAAGCCTTTGAACTGGGTCTGGCTGGCAAATTTCATGATGAACAGGTTCACAAGCAGGCTTACCCCTGATATGTACCTGTGAAAACGTGAAGGCAGGCCAGAGGAAGCAAGGATATCAGTTTTCAATCACTTAAGAACAGTTGTTTCATGTCAGTAAAAAAAAGTGCTCTTGTTATCGACAAGATCAAAGCGCATATCGAACTGCTTGACCCGGTAACCTGGATAAGCGTTTTTCCTTGCCTGGCCGCCGGCGTCATGGCTTCCGGGGCTATGAAGCCGACCGCGCATGATTATCTGCTCCTGTTTGCCCTTTTTGTGATCTATGGACCGCTCGGGACCGGGTTCAGCCAGTCTGTCAATGATTATTATGATCTTGAGCTTGACAGGATTAACGAACCTACACGGCCGATTCCTTCTGGAAGGCTCAGTGAAAAGGAAGCTGCATGGAACTGGGGAGGGGTGCTTGTTGCAGCTGTTCTGCTTGCAGGCTGGATAGGAATCGATATAGGCGGGATGCGTGGAATGGTATTTTCATTATCGCTCCTGACCGGGCTTGTTATCGGGTTTATCTATTCTGCCCCGCCCTTGAAACTGAAAAAAAATATCTTTTTATCGGCACCAGCAGTAGGCATATCCTATGGCTTCATTACCTACCTTTCAGCCAATGCGCTTTTCAGCGACATTAGGCCGGAAGTGATATGGCTTGGCATCCTGAACTTTTTCATGGCAGTATCACTCATCATTATGAATGATTTCAAGTCGACCGAGGGGGATGCCAAAAGCGGCATGAAGTCTCTGACTGTCATGATTGGTACAAGAAAAACCTTTCTGGTCGCATTCGGGATTATCGATTTTGTCTTTGCTGTTTTTGCTGTTCTTGCCTGGAATTGGGGATTTACGATTCTTATGTATATCATTTTGGTTTCGATGGTATTCAGTCTCTATGTCCAGATTTCGATTTACCGTGATCCGAAAACAGGGGCTTCATTCATGCAGCATGCCGTTGACGACGGTTTCGGCAATGCCATCGGCAAAAGTGAAGTTCATGCTCACAACGCTTTTCTGCGATTTCAGGTTGTCAATAATTTCCTTTTTCTCATCAACCAGTTCATTGCTGCCGGAATGATCGGCATCAAGTACCTCGGCTGAACAAGCTTCTTCTGATTCTCCATCACCACCACCACCGTAGGGGTCGAGCTTTGAAATTCTGAAGACAGGCTCGTGCATTTTTGCCCTCGAAACTTCCCCTGTCGAAACAGATTTTTTCTCGTTACGGAACTCATGCCGACAGGTTTTGTGTTGCGGCAAGCATGTTTATTACAGATGGCCTGTTGAAAAATCCGGCTTTTTATGTATGAATTTTAAGGAAGGACCTGAATAATCTTGTAAATCTGATTTATTTTAAAAAACTTTTCCAGTACTGATAAATCTGATGACGCGATTGCTCATAACCGTTTTTCATCATAGAGATACTTATGAAAGCCATTGTTCGTGAAAAGAAGCAGACTGCCGATCTGTCAACTGTTCTGGATGCACTGCCCGATCTGGTGTACCTCGCAGACCGGGATGGAGTTATACAGTATGCCAACGTTATCTTTGCTTCATGGTTTGGACTGACAACCGACGAGTGCATCGGGAAGAATGTCTATGACCTTTTGCGAGACACGTTGCATCAGCCGGAACTTGCCGCGCATCAGAAAAAGCTTATAGAAGAAGTGTTGAATACCGGGCTCAGGAAGGTCTTCGAAGATGAACGGGATACCTGGAGGGTTACGATCAATCCCGTAGGAAAAACAAATGGGAACATTACGTCACTGCTGGTGACCATTCAGGATATATCGTCTTTGCGACAGACAAGACAGGAGCTTTCACGCGAGCGCTCGCTCAAAACCGCCCTGCTCGATGCAATGCCCTGTTCCGCTGTGATTCTCGATGAAGATCTCCATATGATCGTCTGGAACAGGTATGCCGAGGAGATGCTTTTCAGGAAGGGGAAAAGCGGGGACAGACGAATTCCTGCCAGCGAATTTTTCTGTCCCGATGAAATGGGCGAGCTCAGGAAAAAGCTCAGGAGGGTTATCCAGAAAGGAGAGGTTGATTCCCGGATATTGAAAGTCAATCCGCATGGTAAAAGTCAAACCTTCTGGATGCTTACCCATACCTGCCAGGTTTTTATCGAAGGGAAACCTTGCGCCCTGTCTATCGGAATTGACATCAGCGAACGCAAACATATCGAAGAGGAACTGGAAAAGAGCAAGTCAAAGCTCGATCAGGCTTTGACGGCAGCGAAAGCCGGGATTTGGGAATGGGACCCTGAACATGATGACGTTCATTGGTCTGATGAAGTATGGAAACTCTACGGCCTCGAGCCGGGCAGTGTTCCCCTGAACAACCAGCTCTGTGTCGATACCGTCCATCCTGATGACCGGGCGAAAGCATCATGGATCATCAAGTCTGCTGTGAGCAAGGGAGAGGCTGCATCGCTCGAATACCGCACCGTCCATCCGGACGGTTCTATCCACTGGCTCACATCACGGGGCATGCCGATCCATGATGCGCAGGGAAAGGTTGTCCGGTATATCGGCGCGATCATCGATATCACCGAACGTAAAAAAATCGAGCTTGAGCTTGTCGAAAGCAACACTCGGCTCGACATGGCTCTGGAAGCCGCAAGGGCTGGTGTCTGGGAGTGGGACCTGAAAAACAACACCAATACATGGTCCGATGAAGTATGGATCCTTTACGGCCTCGATAAAAATTCCGCAGAACCATCCTTCGACCTCTGGGCCGGTGCGATCCATCCTGATGACCGGGAATCTGCCATTAATGCGGTCAGTGATGCTTCCGGGAAAGGAAAGGAATTGTATGTGGAATATCGGGTAAGTCATCCGAACGGTTCCATCCGCTGGCTCATGTCGCGAGGCAAGCCACAGCTGAACAACAAAGGCCGGACGGTTCGTTATATCGGGACGATCATCGATATCACGGAACGGAAAAACATTGAAATAGCGCTCGAGGAAAGCAAAAAAAGAATGACGTTTGCCCTCGATGCCACCAATTCCGGAGTATGGGAGTGGGATGTCATTGAAGATAATGTAACATGGACGGACAGTGTCTGGAGGCTTTACGATCTGGAACCCGATAGCAAAAAGACCACGCACAAGCTTTGTGAGACCAATATTTATCCTCTCGACAAGGATATCACATTCGAGAAGGTCATGTCGGCGGCCAACCACGAAAAACCTATCAATGTCGAATACCGGGTCTGCCACAAGGATGGTACGGTCCACTGGCTTCTGTGCAGGGGAGTGCCATTCTACAATAAAGAAGGCAGGATGAAAAGCTATATCGGCACAGTAACGGATATCAGCGATCGCAAGGAACTTCTCAATGACCTGATGGACAGCAAGATGAGGCTCAGCCAGGCACTCGAAGCTGCGCGTGCAGGAGTCTGGGAATGGAACCTGAAAACAGGTGAAAACATCTGGTCTGCCGAAACCTGGCCATTATACGGCCTGGACTGGCGTAACGGAGAAAAACCGTCGTTCGACCTCTGGAAGAGCACGGTCCATCCTGAAGACAGGGAACAGACGGTCCTGGCAGTCAACAGGGCTTCGAAGGCAAAAACCGAGCTGTATGCCGAATATCGTGTCGAACACCCTGACGGGTCTGTCCATTGGCTGATGTCGAGGGGCAGGCCCCTATACAATAACCATGGCAAAGTCGATCGTTACCTGGGTACCGTTATCGATATCACAAATCGTAAAAAAATCGAGGAAGAGCTCCAGAAAAACAGGGAGAAACTTGATTTTATCCTCAAGAAGAGTCATGTGGGTGTATGGGACCTGAACCTGCAGAATTATCATGTCGAGCGTTCACCCGAACATGCCCACATATTCGGTGACGATTGTGAACAGTCGCAATGGTCGCTCGAGAAATTTTTAAACCATGTCGCTCCCGAAGATCGGACCCGTATCCAGGCCCTGATAACGACTTCGATCCAGAAAAAAGAGAGCTATACGTTTGAGTGCCGGATTTACCGGCCGAACGGAGAAATGCGATGGATCTGGGTTACCGGTACCTGCCAGCCTGACGTCAATGACAATTCGATGCATGTCCTTGGCATTGTTCAGGATGTTACCGAGCAGAAAAAAGCAGAGGCTGCCGTAAGGGCGAACGAAAGCAAGTTCCGGAACATCTTTGATCACTCGCCTGTAGCCATAGGTATCGGTGATGTTGAAAAAGGCATTCTGTACGATGTGAACAATGCCATGCTCGAACTGTTCGGACTGGACCGTGAAGAGATGATCGGACGCAGCATAGCTGAGGTCGGGATAATCATGAACTATGAGGATGAAGAACAGATCAGGAGGGAACTGAACGGCTGGCGTAAAATCATCAATGCGCCTTTCCATTTCAGGAAAAAATCGGGAGAAATCCTGAACATCCTCTTTTCTGCCGAATATATTACGATCAACGACAGGCAGGCCTTGCTGGTCATGATGACCGATATCACCCTGCAGGAACTTCAGCAGATGAGCATCGAAAAGCTCGAGCAGGCGGTTGCCGAACGAACCGGTCAGTTGAATGAGGAAGTGAACCGGCTGCACAGCTTTTTAAGCATGATAACGCATGAATATCGTACTCCGCTTGCCATCATACGCGGAAATCTTGATCTTATAGAGCTGAAAAACAAGCGTTGTGACTGTGTCAACCCGGTCGAAACCGGTAAAATCCATCGCGCCATAGACCGTCTTGTGGACCTGATGGAAGAATCTATCCATGAAAGCCGTGTACTGGAATCCCGCACCGAGATTGCTTTCAAGGCATTCAGGATATCGCAGCTTATCGACGCACAGCTCGAATCCTTCAAGTCACTATGGGCCGATATTCCGATCATCTATTCCAATGACCTTGATAATTGCAGGATATCCGGCGATTTTACCCAGCTTGGCCTTGCGATCTACAACCTGCTTGACAATGCGAGAAAATATTCACCTCCCGAATCTCCGATCGAGCTCGAATGCCGGCATGAAGGCCATGAAGCGGTTATCATGATCAGAAACCAGGGAAAAACGATCAGCGACGAGCAGGCGGCAGCATTTTTCGAGAAATACCGCCGCGGAAGCAATTCAATGAACACCAGCGGAGCTGGTATCGGGCTTTGGCTGGTCAAAAACATCATCGAACAGCACAAGGGAACGGTAAACCTGAAGGGCATTCCGACCGGTGTCGAAGCAATGGTGCGTGTTCCGTTGTATGAGAAAGACGGTGCCATCCACCAGAATTAAGGCCGATACTGTTGATGAATTCAGTATATATTGTTACTATTAAAGCAGATAGAACTATTTCTCCATTGATTTATGGCTGATAACAGACGAGTAGTCGTTGTTGAAGATGACCGGGATTTCTGCGACAGTATGGTCGAGTATCTCCGGATCTCCGGTCTTGATGTCACTGGCGTGGATTCGGCGCTTGAGTTTTATAAAACGATCGCAGATGCGGAATTTGACGTCGTTGTGCTTGACATCGGTCTTCCCGACCAGAATGGCATTGTGCTTGCGGAGTACATCCGGAACAATACCGATATGCGCATTATCATGCTTACCGCAATGACATCGCTGGAAAGCAAGATCAGTGCCTATAAAGCCGGAGCCGACATCTATCTGGTCAAGCCAATCGATTTTTCTGAATTATCGGCCTCCATTTTCAACATTCTCGGCCGTCTTGACAGCAATCTTTCAGGAGATGCCGAGAAGGAGCAGAAGAAAATATCGGTACCGAATCTTCAGGAATCAAAATGGAAGCTTGTTCGAGGTGACCAGTCTTTGATTTCGCCTGATGGAGATAAAATCAGCCTGACCGCCAAGGAATGCGACCTGATAGAACGGCTTGCCGAGACTCCCAATGATGTTGTCATCCGCCAGGAGATTCTGAATGCCCTGGACTACGAAAACAATGACTTTGGCAATCGTGCGCTCGATGCCCTGATTCATCGTCTGCGAATGAAAAACAGGAATCTCGGTCGCAGGATTCCTGTAAAAACCTCACATGGTACCGGGTACTGTTTTTCCGCCGCTATTGTGGTTGTGTGAAGGCTATTTCTTTCCCGGTGCAATTTCAGGGCAGTTGCTTGAAAAAAGGTTCGATGGTCGATTGGGGCTGCGGCAAGCTTCTGATCAGTTCGAAGGTCATGTTCCTCGCTTTGGGATGCCAGAGTGACACAACGGCAGCTTCGGCAACATCACTTCGGTCAATGACTCCCATGAGAGTGTCTCCTGTTCCGAACTGCAGAAAGTGCCGGAATGGCTCACCATCCTGCAGCCCCCCCGGCCTCAGAATGGTATAGCAAAATCCCTTTTCATGATAAACTGAACGTATCGCATTTTCCCCCAGAAGTTTCATGCTCAGGACATCTTGATATCGGTTCATCGGGTGTTCCGGTTTTGTCACGGCAAGAGAACTGACCTGGATAAACGTTTTTACCTCATTATCTCGGGCAATTTTTGCAAACGCACGCATACCGTCCCGGTCGATTACCGACGGGGGAGGTGACTCGGGGTCGGTGACATATGCGCCGATGGCGGAAATGACCGCGCTGCAGCCAGAGACGGCCGATTCAATATCGACAGTGTTTTCGATCGAACCGGTTGCAAATCGATCGGCATATTCCAGTCCAAAGAGATCGGCTGCTTTTTTCGCCGAACGTACGAAAAGCCGCCAATCTATTCCGTGTTCCTGAAGGCGCCGGACTATCCATTGTCCTGTCCTGCCGGTGGCGCCTGCAACGAGAACGGTTCCATCGAATCGGTTATTTTTTTTATTGTTTGTCATTTCCGATATGCTGATTTATTGTTGCAAGCGCTTCGAGGCATAAGGTCAATGCGTCGGCCACACGTCCCGACGCCATATCTCCCAGAGCTTCTCTCAATCGCAGGCAGGCAAGATGGGAACAGTATGTTTCTTTGCCCTTGAATGCAGGGAAGGCAGATTCGAACAAGGTAATCGAAAGGGCGTCGTGGGCAGCAGTGACACAGCAGATCTCATCTGCTGAAAATTCCCGGATATTCTCATGCATGAAACAGATAAGGCCGTCAAGATTGACGAAAGCCTCTTCATACCTCTCTTTTTCAAGCTTCAGCAGGATTTGGGGTATCATTGCCCTCAGCATGGTAAACGCTTTTTTTCTGATTCTGTTAATACTGCATATACCGGCGATTTCAGGCGGAGGCTCAATCCTGGAACAGGCTATGCTGCCGGAACCGGCATGGTCAGGCAATTATCAGGGAGTGTCAGGGTTAAATCTGATCACCACTTTCTCGAAATTTTCATGGGTTCGTTTCTTGGCAAACGGAGTTTCAAATGGAATGAAGGATGATAACTGATCCTGGAACTTCTCTGGCAGCCCGCTGACCATTCCCATGATCTCGTTTTTGAAGGGGAGGTATTCAGGAAGGGTTTTAAGGGCCAGGTCTGCGACTCCGGCAACTGACACTTTCAGATCTTCAAGTGCATCACCTGAGCTCAGTTTGCCTTGCATCATCCGGGTTGCAAGATTGATCAGCCCCGGAACAACCTGCCTCGCCGTGTCACCACCTATTTCTGCACCGTACTTGAAGAGTGATGAGGGATCACTGAAGAACATGTTCCGGACTTCTTCCGGTCGTGTAACTACCGCGATCTTTCCTTCATTCACGATAGTTGCCTGACATGCCAGACGCCCCCCGGATTCAATTTGACGGGGAGATAAAAAAGCCCTCTCGACATCCGAAAGCGGGGAAAGGCATTCATTTCCGTCCTTTACCGTGACATAACAGGTTTGACAGATACCATTCTCGCAACAGAGAAAACCGGCATCGCAATGGTTGATCCTTGCAGCTTTCAGAAGGGTGTCACCGATTGCTGAAGTGCAGCTCCTGTCGTTTATGCTGATATTCATCATCTTGCTGATTTACGTTTTCTTTGCTTTTCGAGGCGATGCCTCTGATCAAGGGTTACGTTTTGAAATTACTAAAATTACGGGATAAAATGATTGATGTTATAAATCTTATTTTTTTCTTTTGTCGCTGAATGGCTTGGGAGGTCATTGACGGTGCTTTTGCAGAAAAGGGTGTGGTCAACAGGGCCGATTGCGCGAACGGCAGGGGATTGCTGCTCCTGTCATGCTGTCTATTTTTTTGTCATTCTGAGCAAAGCGAAGAATCCACAAAGGGCAACGTCCAGCAACGGATGCTTCACTTCATTTCGTTGCGGTTCAGCATGAGGAAACGGGATGTCATGCCGAGCCGTGCGAAGAACCCGGATGTTTTTGTTTTATAAGAAGATGGATCCTTCACTCCTCGATGCTTCGTTCAGGATGACAAACCTTTCTTCGAAATCAAGGCTTGACTTATTGGTGCCGGAGCAATAAAAAGGGAGCTGTCCGAATATTATGGGGTTAGGGCCATAATATTCGGACAGCTCAAGAGTGGATGGGCTGTATCGGTCGGCTCAGATGTTGAGCGCCCTCTTTTCAATGGCGAGCGCTGCTTCCCGGACCGCTTCCGAAAGGCTCGGGTGCGGATGGCAGGTGCGTGCCACATCTTCCGAAGATGCCCTGAACTCCATGGCGAGCGCCGCTTCGGCAATCAGGTCAGATGCGTTCGATCCGATGATGTGCACGCCGAGGATCTCGTCCGTATTCGCGTCGGCGATCATTTTCACGAAGCCGTCGCTGTCACCGAGGCTGAGCGCCCTGCCGTTCGCCGTGAAGGGGAACTGGCCTGTCTTGTAGTCGCGTCCTTCGGTGCGTAGCTGCTGCTCGGTTTTACCGACCCAGGCGATTTCAGGCGTGGTGTAGATGACCCAGGGCATGCTGCCGTAATCGATATGCGGTTTCATGCCGGCGATCATTTCCGCGGCCATGACCCCTTCATCTTCTGCCTTGTGGGCGAGCATGGGGCCGCGAACCACGTCGCCGATGGCGTAGACGCCGGCCGACGCCGTGGCGCAGTGGTCGTCGACCGGGATGAACCCGCGCTCGTCGGTCTGCAGCCCTATGGCTTCCAGATTGAGGTTTTCCGTGTTCGGGACGCGGCCGATGGATAGGATCAGTTTGTCGCACTCGAGCACGTGCTCCGCTCCCTGGTCGTCGGTGTAGGAAATGCTTACACCGGCATCGGTGACCTTCGCCTGCCCGATCCTGACACCGAGCCTGATATGGAGCCCCTGTTTCATGAAGAGCTTCGATGCCTGCCTCGAAACGCTTTCGTCACAGGCGCTGAGGAACGACGGCATGACCTCGAGCACCGTGACCTCTGCTCCGAGCCTTCTCCAGACCGATCCGATTTCAAGCCCGATGACCCCGGCGCCGATGATGCCGAGCCGTTTCGGGGCCTCGGTGAACTTCATTGCGCCTTCGTTATCGCAGATGGCGGTATTGTCAACCTTGACATTGGGAATGTGCCGGGCTTTCGAGCCGGTCGCGATGATGACTTTTTTTGCCAGGACCTCCTCTTCGCCGTCCTTGCCGGTGATCAGGACGCGGTAACCGGTATCCACCCTTCCTGCGAAAGAACCTCTGCCCTTGAGGAGGGTGACATTGTTTTTCCTGAAGAGGAACTGCACCCCGCCGGTCATCCTGTCCACAATGGATTCCTTTCGTTTCTGCATCTGCGGAACATCCATGCGGAGCCCGTCCACCATGATGCCGTGGTCATCGAGATGGCGGGAAATCTTTTCGTACAGCTCCGACGATGAAACGAGGGCCTTGAGAGGGATGCAGCCCGCGTTGAGGCAGGTGCCTCCCAGGCGGGGTTCCCCGGAGGGATCGTCATAGGAGTTGAATTCGCAGCATGCGACGGAAAATCCGAGCTGGGCTGCGCGGATAGCGGCGATATAGCCTCCGGGCCCAGCTCCGATGACAAGGACGTCAAATTGTCTGTTCATGTGTGTTTATCGCGTTAACCGTTAAAGATCGAGCAGGAGGCGTGAGGGGTCTTCCAGCGCATCCTTCATTGCAACCAGTCCGAGCACCGCTTCACGACCATCGATGATCCGGTGGTCGTAGGAAAGTGCAAGGTAGTTCATCGGGCGTATGACGATCTGCCCGTTTTCCACCACCGGACGGTCCTTTGTGGCATGGATGCCGAGGATTGCCGACTGGGGCGGGTTGATGATCGGAGTCGAGAGCATGGAGCCGAAGACGCCGCCGTTTGAGATCGAGAAGGTGCCGCCGGTGATTTCCTCGAGAGAGAGGCTTCCAAGCTTCGCTTTTGTAGAATAATCGGCGATCTGACGCTCAATTTCGGCGATTCCCATCTGGTCCACATTACGCAGGATCGGCACCACAAGGCCTCTCGGCGAGCTGACGGCGATGCCGATATCGAAATAGCCGTGGTAGATGATATCCTTGCCGTCTACCGATGCGTTGAGGATGGGGAACCTGCGCAGGGCCTGCACTGCTGCCCTGACGAAGAAAGACATGAAGCCGAGCTTCACCCCGTGCTCTTTTTCGAACGTATCCTTGTACCGGTTGCGCAGGTCGATGACCGCCTGCATGTTGACTTCGTTGAAGGTCGTGAGGATCGCGTTGGTGTTCTGCGATTCGATGAGCCTCTCGGCTATGCGGGCCCTCAGGCGGGTCATGGGCACGCGCTGCTCCGGCCGGTCGGTGACGAGCGGGGGCTCGAGGTGCGCTTCAACGGGCTGCTGTTTCGGCGCGGGTGCGGCTTTGGGAGCTGCCGGTTCGGCACCGGCGGCAATTGCCGAGAGCACGTCGCCTTTGGTGATCCTTCCTTCCCTGCCCGTTCCCTGCACCTGCGCGGGGGAGATGCCTGTTTCCGCCATGAGACGGGCGGCCGAAGGCATGGCGATGCGTTCCGCTTCGCGTGCTTCCTGCCTGACCGGGCTCTCTTCCGGCACTTCCTGGCCGGCAGGCTCCGGTTGGGCCGGGGCTGCCTTGCCTTCGCTGTCTATCCTTGCCAGCACCTGTCCCGGCACGACCGTTCCGCCGTTACCGACAAGAATTTCGAAAAGGACGCCCGACGATGGCGAAGGCACATCCATCACCACTTTGTCGGTTTCGATTTCAAACAGGATTTCATCTTCCGCGACGGCATCTCCGGGTTGTTTCTTCCAGTTCAGAAGCGTCGCTTCAGCAACCGATTCGGATAACTGGGATATGGTGACATCAATGATTGCCATTCGAGTGTATCATTTGTTGAAAAAAACGCTGAATTCACCGAAAGCCTCGTCGAGCAGGGCTTTCTGCTGCCTGACATGCATTTCGAGGTATCCGCAGGCTGTCGAAGCCGATGCTGCGCGTCCTGCATAGCCGAAAACCTGTCCCGGAACCATCGCCCGCATGAAAAAGCGCTGGATGAAGCGCCAGTATCCCTGGTTTTTCGGTTCATCCTGGCACCAGACGATCTCCTTCAGCGAGGGATAACGGGCAAATTCGAGGGCAAGTTCTTCGGCAGGGAAGGGGTAAAGCTGTTCGATGCGGATGATGGCCGTCTCTTCGGACAGGTTTTCGCGCCTTCTGTTGATGAGGTCGTAGTAGACCCTTCCCGAGCAGGCAACGATCCTCCGCACTTTTTTCGGTTCGACGGCGGGATCGCCAATGAGCGGCCTGAAATTCCCCGTTGAAAGGTCGTCGAGGTGCGAAACAGCCTCCTTGTGCCTCAGGAGCGATTTCGGGGTGAGGATAACCAGCGGCTTGCGGACCATATTGACCATCTGCCTGCGGAGCACGTGGAAAATCTGTGCCGGGTTTGTGGGCTGGCAGACCTGGATGTTGTTGTCCGCACAGAGCTGCAGGAAGCGTTCCGGGCGCGCCGAGGAGTGTTCGGGGCCCTGGCCTTCGTACCCGTGCGGGAGCATGAGGGTGAGGCCCGATGCGAGCCCCCACTTCACTTCGCCCGAGGTGATGAACTGGTCGATGAGCACCTGTGCGCCATTGGCGAAATCGCCGAACTGGGCCTCCCAGATGACCAGGGTGTCGGGTGCCGATATGGAATACCCGTATTCGAACCCGAGCACGGCTTCTTCGGAAAGCACCGAGTCGATGACGGTGAACGGCGCCTGGTTATCGGTGACATTCTGGAGCGGAATGTAGATGCCTGCGTTCCATTTTTCCCTGTTCTGGTCATGCAGGACCGAATGGCGATGGGAAAAGGTGCCCCTGCCGCTGTCCTGGCCGGTTATCCGCACCGGGTATCCCCCTGCGACGAGCGAAGCGAAGGCGAGATGCTCGCCCATGCCCCAGTCGAGCGGCTGATCGCCTGCGCCCATGCGGGCACGGTCCCTGACCACCTTTTCGACCAGCGGGTGGAGCTTGAACTGTTCGGGAATTTTCGTCAGCCTTTCCGAGAGCCTTTTCAGTTCGGTAACGGGAACGCCGGTCCCGGAAGATTTTTCGTGGAATGCGGCGGGTTCCGAGGTGAAAATGGTTTTGTTGACGAGCATGGGGTTTGCGCTGTACCTGCCCTCATCGAGGTCCTTGCGGAATTTCCTGCTGAGCGAATCGGCATAGCCCTTTTCAAGGGTGCCCTGCGATTCGAGCTTTTCAGCGTAAAGCTTCCTCGTGCCGGGGTGCTTCTCGATCTTTTTGTACATCAGCGGCTGGGTCATCGCTGGCGTGTCCTGTTCATTGTGGCCGAGCTTGCGGAAACAGACGATATCGATAACGACGTCGCGCTTGAAAGCCTGTCGGTAATCGAGGGCCATCCGGGTGGCCAGCACCACCGCTTCGGGGTCGTCGCCGTTGACGTGGAGCACCGGCGCTTCGATCATCTTCACGACGTCCGTGCAGTAGATGGTCGAGCGGGTGTCACGCGGATCGGAGGTGGTGAACCCGATCTGGTTGTTGATGACGATATGGACCGTTCCCCCTGTGCCGTAGCCGCGGGTCATCGCAAGGTTGAGGGTCTCCATGACCACGCCCTGCCCGGAAAATGCCGCGTCGCCGTGCACGAGCACCGGCAGCACCTGCGATCCCTCACGGTCATCCCGTTTGACCTGCCTTGCCTTCACGGCCCCTTCGACCACAGGATTGACGATTTCGAGGTGCGACGGGTTGAAGGCGAGCGAAATGTTGACCGGGCCTCCGGGTGTGGCGATGTCGCTGGTGAACCCCTGATGGTACTTCACGTCACCTGACGGAAGATCATCCGCGTGTTTGCCTTCGAACTCCGCAAAGAGATCGAGGGGGTTTTTACCCATGATGTTGACCAGGACGTTCAGCCTGCCCCTGTGGGCCATGCCGACCACGATTTCCTGGATGCCCGCTTTTCCGGCGCGCTGGATCAGCTCGTCGAGCGACGGGATGAAACTGTCGCCCCCTTCGAGCGAGAACCGTTTCTGGCCGACAAACCGCGTGTGCAGGTAGCGTTCGAACCCTTCGGCGGCGGTCAGGCGTTCGAGGATATGCTTTTTCCTTTCGGTGCTGAAATCAGGTTTCGAGCGGATTGTTTCGAGCCTCGCCTGCCACCATCGTTTTTCCGTCTGGTCGCTGACATACATGAACTCTGCACCGATGGTCCCGCAGTAAGTTTCCCGCAGGTTCTGCAGCAGTTCGCGCAGCGGCATGGTCTCCTTGCCGAAATAGGTGTTGCTCGTATTGAACACGATATCCATGTCGGTATCGGAGAACCCGTAGAACGACGGTTCGAGGTCAGGGACGTCGGCCCTTTCCTGGCGCTTGAGGGGATCGAGCTCGGCCCGGCGGGAACCCACGTTCCGGTAGGCTGCGATAAGTTTCTGAACCGAAACCCTTTTACGGCCGAGATCGGCATCGGGGCTTGCGACGACCCTGCAGATCGGCCCGAGCCTTGCCCTTTCGGCAAAGGAGGACTGGATGGGCGTATGGGCTATATCCCGCAGCTCCGTGCCATTGGATGCCGGCAGGTTCTGCATGGCATCGAAATAGGCCCTCCAGTTTTCGGGAAGGGACGCCGGGTTTTCAAGGTAATCCTCGTAAAGGTTTTCGATATAGGGAGCATTGCCCCCGAAGAGGTAGGAGTTGATTCTGGACTTCTGTGTCATGGCTTGAGGTACTTGTCTGCGGGAGGACATTCTTCGAATGTTTCAGGACAATTGCCAGGCGCATGAAGGCAGGGGGGCGCGCATATCTCCTGAAATCCGGGATGAAAAAAGAGTGGCTTGTCGTCCATTCTCTTTGGAATACGGTTATTCAAAAGGCATAAAAGTAAAGTATAACAATTATCAACCCTTATTTTGGGGGAAATCGAAAAAACAAACAATGGGAAGCCGGAAAAAGTTGTTGCAGGATCGAACCCGGTTACGATGAGCTTATTTTCCGGTTCCGCAGAACGGGCACTCCGGATCCCTGGATAGCGGGATTTTTCGGAACGACATCGTCAGGGTGTCGCAGGTGAGCAGTGCATTGTAGAGCAGGTCACCGATGGAAAGCAGCACTTTTATCGCCTCCATGGCCTGAATGGAGCCGATGATGCCGGCAAGGGCGCCGACCGGGCCCCTGGGGATATTGCCCGAAGGCACGCCATCTTCGTGGAAGATGCACCGGTAGCAGGCAGTTTCAGCGGGCCTGACCGTCATGGTCTGGCCGTGGAATTCACGGATGCCCGCATGCGAATAGGGTTTACCTGCGTCATGGCAGGCTTTCGCAATGAGGAATTTCGAATCGAAATTGTCCGTCGCATCGATCACGAAATCATAACCGGGAAGGATTTCGCGGGCGTTCTCGCCGGTCAGCCTGAACGGATACGTTTTTATGCTGATACCGGGATCGAGGGCAAGCAGCCGTTGTGTTGCCGATTCGACCTTCAGTTTCTCCAGCGAATCGGTCGTATGGAGGATCTGGCGCTGCAGGTTGCTCAGATCGACCCGGTCACCGTCCATCAGGCCGATAGTCCCGATTCCGGCCGCTGCCAGGTAAAATGCGGCAGGGGAGCCGAGCCCGCCCGCTCCCACCACAAGCACGCTAGACCGGAGCAGCCTTTCCTGTCCCGCTTCTCCGATTTCACCGAGGACCAGGTGACGCGCATAACGCTCTTTCTGCAGTTCGTTCATCGGCATTCCCGTTGTTCCGGCTGAAGTTCCCTGACTGGATTGACTGATGAAGGGCCGTTGTAGGCCGGTTCCCAGTTCTTGAAAACCGGTTCGATGTTTCTCGCCCGCAGGGCATTGCAGAATTCGCCGGCGCTGCGGTCATCGAACACCTCGAACTGCCCCTGTTCCGCGTTATCGGCATCATCACCGTACCCGCCAACGGTCGTGCGGCTCGCTATGCTCATACGCGTGATTCCGAGGCCGGCCATCCCGTCGCGGAAGGCAGGGCTCTCGCGTGTCGAAAGCACGAGGTCCGTATCCGGGAGCGCTATGCGGAACGCGAAGATCATGCGGGCAAGCAGATGATCACTGACCCTGAAGGGCGGCGTATAACCTCCTGCCT
>CAIYPU010000152.1 GCA_903928225.1 uncultured Chlorobiaceae bacterium | reverse complement strand
TGGCGGGGCCGATAAACGCTACAAGCCTTCCCCTGTAATGGAGACGGTACGCTCTTCCAAAATGAAGCTCAGTCATCTTCCGTTTTTTACAATTTTCCTGATACCTCTTCCGGAATCTTTGCTTGTTCTTTTTTGGATTCGCCGAATAACCATGTAAATTGAAATTAAAACTTTCAAAATACATGGTTACTTGCAAAGAGTATCTTGATCGGATAATTGCAGGAGAAGTTCAACTGGGGCTGAAAAACTATCCTGTCACAGCGATTGTCGGACCCCGGCAGTGCGGCAAGTCAACGCTGATCCGGCATCTTGTACACTATGACCGGCCCTTTGTTTATCTCGATCTCGAACGCCCTTCCGACCTCCGGAAACTCGATGACCCTGAATGGTTCCTGCTGAACCAGAAGGACAAACTGCTTTGTATTGACGAAGTGCAGCGGAAGCCGGAGCTCTTTCCGCTGATTCGCAGTCTGGTGGACGACTGGGGCGGGAATGGTCATTTTCTCGTTCTCGGATCGGCTTCCCGGGACCTGTTGAAACAAAGCTCCGAATCGCTTGCCGGACGAATCACTTATAAACGCCTGACCCCATTTTTGTGGGAAGAGGTCAAGGGTTGTGTTACTATCGAGGAGTACCTCTCTCGCGGAGGATTTCCCCGAAGCCTTTTGCAAAAGGATGAACAGGTGTCGTTCGACTGGCGGGAGGATTTCATCAGGACGTTTCTGGAACGTGACCTCCTGCAATGGAGCGGGTTTTCACCAGCAACGATGAGAAGGCTCTGGCAGATGCTCGCTCATCATAACGGGCAGATGGTCAAGCTTTCTGCCATCGGGGGGGCTCTTGGTGTAAGCCACACTTCAGTAAGGAATTATCTCGATCTGCTTCAGCAGACCTTCATGGTTGTGATGCTGCCGCCATTGCTTTCCAATGAAGGCAAGCGTCTGGTGAAAACACCAAAGGTGTTCGTAGCAGACACCGGTATTGTTGCAGCTCTGCTCGGTCTTTCCGGTTTCAACCAGATTGCGGGACATCCGGTTTTCGGTTCGCTCTGGGAAACACTGGTGCTGATGAACATTCAGGGGATGTTTCCCGGTTGTGAGCTGTTTTACTACCGAACATCCAACGGGGCGGAATTGGATATCGTCATGCAGAAGTCAGGTCGGCGCGTTGCCATAGAATGCAAGGCATCGATGGCTCCGGCTCTGACCAGAGGCAACGGTTCAGCGATAGCGGATGTGTCGCCCGTTCATACGTTTATCGTGGCTCCCGTCGGGAAAGGGTATCCTGTCAGGCCGGGAATAACCGTGGTAAGCCTGTCTGAACTGATCGAGAGGATCGGTGATATCTTCGCATGAAGTTCTATCCATTCAGCATCGCCACAATCTCGTAAAGCATCTTGCCTGTCCTCCCATTCATGACAGAAGAGCAGCTTGAACAGGATGCCGCCACCGCTTCGGACCACGCCTGATTTCAGACAAGCATCGTATGTCGTTAGCTGTGACGATGATTCTGGAGACCGGTGCAAGAAAACCGGTCACTTATGAAGCGGAATGTTCCTACAATGCGTATCTTCAGCGTAACAGGAGGCTCCACCAGTTATCCGAAACGATCTGTCTGCCCTTGAAACACCACAGAACCTTTCTATTGCTGCTGCTGTTCATGCTTCAGCCTCTTCAATGCGGCATATCGGCAACGGACAATCCCCGGAAAACCCTTCCAACTGGCATCAATGCCAATAAAAGAAACAATCATAGCAGCAAAGGAAAAGAGCTTGTGATTCTCTGGTGGAATGTCGAAAACCTGTTCGACACGGTTGACAATCCAGCTACTGCCGACGATGAGTTCACGCCTGCCGGGAGGCTTCACTGGACCCCGAAAAAGCTGCGGCTTAAACAGATGCGCCTCCGGCACCTCATTTCTGCCGTTAAAGCGCATCCGGATTATGGAAAATACCCGGATATTCTTGTTTTTGCCGAAGTCGAAAACAGGAAAACATTCGTTGAAACCCTCACCCCTCTTGAAGGTATCCACTATAAAACGCTTTATGTCGAGTCATCCGACCCGAGGGGCATCGACATCGGGATTGCCTGCAATCCGCAGAGCATTGTTTTCCGTACAATGAAAGTATACACCGTGCCTTCCGCGCGAGAGATCATTGTGGCAGGTTTTTCTGCAGAAAACCGGCCATTCCATGTTATCGTCAACCACTGGCCTTCCCGCTCGTTCGATACAGCCTGGAGCGAACCGAAAAGAATCGCCGCAGCGTTCGTCTGCCGCCATATCGCGGACAGCCTGATGCTGCGCAATCCGAAAGAGAAGCTCATCATCATGGGTGATTTCAACGACGGACCGGAAAACCGTTCGGTGAAAGAGGTGCTCCGGTCTTCGTTCGATACCCGGAAAGTACTTGCAGAACGAAACTTGTCACTTTTCAACTGCTGGAGCGGAAGCAGTCAGAAAGGCAGTTACCGGTTCAGAAACAATTGGCAGCGGATTGACCAGATACTGCTCTCGCCAGCAATGCTCGATCCCGCGGGAATATGGTTTCCTGCGGAAGGGTTCAGGTGTTTCTCATTTTTCCGGATGCTCGATCCTGATGACGGAAAACCCTGGCCAACTTACGAAAAAGGCCGCTACGCCGGAGGTTATTCAGACCATCTGCCCCTTGTCCTGAAACTTGAAGTCAATACCCCGCGCTGAAGTCCCCTTACTTGTCTGCATGGAACGAGTCTAATTCCGAACAGCCCTCCGTGCTGAATGTTCATGCCGGAGCCCGACAGACAGGGCGCTTCTCATGAAAACACCGTGTATACCCATCATTGCTGAACACCGGGAAAAATGAGGGTGACTGCGGTCCCTTCGTTCTTTACACTGCTGATGGCAATACGGATTTTCTGCAGATCGGCGAGCTTCCTGACAATGGCCAGGCCCAGGCCCGACCCGCCGGTAGCCGAGTTTCTCGACTGATCGACGCGGTAAAACCTTTCGAAGACATTCTGGAGCCTGTCTGTGGGAATACCTATGCCGTTATCGCGAACAACGCACGTTGCAAACGCATCATTACGTTTAACGGCAAGTGAAACTGACGAGCCGTACGGAGAAAATTTTACGGCATTTGAAAGCAGGTTTTCAAGGATAATGCCGAGCATGGCGGGATCAGCCGCCACCCTGAGTGTTTCATCGAGTTCGAGATCGAAGGTTATCTTTTTTTCATCAGCAACATGCCTGAGCCTTTCAACCGCATCCGCGGCATGGCTGGCAAGGACTATCGTTTCTATGCTCGATGTCATAGAGGTGCTTTCATGACGGGCAAGCATCAGCAGCTGATCGATGAGCACCGTCATGCGGTTGACCTCTCCCAGGCAGTACTGGATTTTCGACTCGTAATATTCCCGTTCCCGCGGCTTGCGCTGCAGCACTTCGAGGGTTCCCTTAATTGCGGCAAGCGGTGTTTTCAGTTCATGGGAAGCATCGGCCGTAAACTGTTTTTCCCGCTGGAAGGCTTCCTGTATGCGGTCGAGGAAAGAGTTTATGGTTGCCGAGAGACGGTAGAGCTCATCACGGTTCGGAGGCATGACTATCCTCCGGTCGAGGTTCGACTGCGTCATCTGCTCGGCAGTTGCGATAACCTTCTCAACTGGCCGTATACTCCTGCCGGCGATTGCCCGGCTCAGTAAGAACAAGGTGAGAATGATGACCGGAAAAGAGAGGAAAAAAACCTTTTCAAGGTCATGCAGGACAATGATGGCATTTTTCATCGGCACGGCAATGATAAGGAACCCAAGTGTCCGCTTGTCACTGTTTACGAGAGGAACCTGTACCTGGCGAACGGGTGCTCCCCAAAGACTGGCCGTAAAAAAATATCGTTCCTTGTGACGAATGTCAAAAGCGAGCGTATCCCTGAAAATATTTAAGGATTTTCTGAAAATCCGTCCTTTATCATCGATAATCTGGATATATTCGACGTCCCCCCTGCTCTGCAGGCTTTCTCCGGAAACACCGGTGCGCCTGCTCTTGTCATCATCTTCGTCTTCATCCTCACCTTCATTCTTGTCATCGATATCGACAGAACTGAATGCCGACAGGTTCCCGAACTTCTCGCCAGGAAAACGGGCCTCAGTGAAGATTTCGGTAATCTCGCCCCTGAGCTCATCGTCAAACTGCCTGTACACGACACGATCGACAAGGAAATAGACCGCGGTGAAAACCAGTGCGACAAGAATCGCCGTAGCCCCGGTATAATAAAGTGCGATTCGGCTCCTGAGGCTCATCGAGTTGAGCCTTTTTCTCAAAAATCCTTTTGCCGTTATGGGAATGCCTGCATCTTTTTTCATTGGTTATCCTGTTCGCGAATGATGTAGCCCACCCCGCGGATTGTCTGGATCAGCCCGCAACAGCCTGCTGCATCGAGCTTTTTGCGAAGGAAGGTGATATAGACATCGATCACCGAAGTATCCGAATCGAAATGGATATCCCACACGTGCTCGATGATACGGCTTCTGGTACAGACCTTTGCCTTGTTTCGCATGAGGTACTCGAGAAGGGAAAACTCTTTCGGGGTGAGCACAATCTCGCTGTTGCCGCAAAATGCCTGGTGCGTGACGGGATTGAGCATGAGTTCACCAGCTTTGAGGGAATCATCGCCATCGTTCCTGTTCCGCAACTGTACCCTTATGCGTGCCAGCAACTCCTCGAACTCGAAAGGTTTTTTTATGTAATCGTTCGCTCCGTTGTCAAGCCCGAACACGACATCCTCGAGGGTATCTCTGGCGGTCAGGAGAATGACGGGGACCTGATTTCCGGACTTCCTGACCTGCCGGCAAACTTCGATCCCGCTCAGCCCGGGAAGCATCCAGTCGATGATGAGCAGATCGTACTCGTTCGTCATGGCGAGGTCAAGGCCGCTTTTCCCGTCTGATGCGGTATCGACGGCAAAATATTCCTCTTCAAGCCCTTCCTTGAGAAACCCGGCTATGCCCGGTTCATCCTCTATGATCAGTAATCTCATGATCTGTTTTTTTTCCTTCTTGTACTGAAAACAATCTGCCGGGCAATTATTATCTGTGCCGAAAAAACCTTCAGCATGGCATTCTTTCCATCAGGCGAATGACAGCCTGATCCTCATTGGAAAAACAAGGTAAAACCACTGTTCCTAAAAGAAGCTGAGAGAAGCCTTAAAATTTGCTTAAAAAGCTTTCCGCGCTCTGTTTCGATCAGCATGCAGTAGTGCCCCCTTCCTGAATATCCTCAAAGTCACCTCCAAATGATTTGTTTCCCGGTGACAGAACAGCCTTGCAAAGCATGGTAACCTTTTTTTGGGGGGATTAACATCGCCTGAAAAATCTTGCCTGTCATGTTCCCTGAGCTGCAGCAAATCCTGAAAAGGCAATCTTCGCCCTTTCACTTGTTGTAATGCTGGTATTCAGAACAACAACCCGGCTGTTTCGGAATAACACATCAGAATGCAATTACCTTCTCCATTTTCGCCCGACAACCTCATTCAGGCCAACCGGGAAAGAGCTGAAATGAAACAACTATTGAATCAGGCTGTATCATTCCGGCGCACATTGACACAAGTTGATTATTATCTAATTTCACGCCCATCTCTTTATAAATAATATACATAACTGAAGATCAATCGCAATCGGCATACTTTTTGCACCTATATATACAAATGACAACAGAAACAAACAGAACTGAAGATTCAATCAATACTGCGCAAGGAGGGACGAGCCATGACAAACAATCATAAAAACTCGAACATGACTCTTATCGATCGTCTTAAGGCGGTATTGCTCAATACGGTAAAGCCGGTGTTGGTTGGTTATGATACAGCCAGCCTTTCCGGTGGCGATATACCGATTTTCAAGTGCCCTTCCTGCGGTCGCGAGTTCATTACAGGACATCATTGCAGGTGTGGCGTCAAGTTCGACTGGAGCAGATAAGGCCTGCACAACCAGAAACTGAAATACTTCTCTAAGCGTAATACGGGTCATATTTTTCGACCTTAATAATCATGGAAGCAAAAGAACAGGTACTTGAAGTCATAAGGAAATCGGCAGAGCCCCTCAGCGCAGGCCAGATAGCAGAACTGACCGGGCTTGACCGCAAGGCAGTTGACAAGGCGATGAAATCGCTCAAGGATGAAGATCGTATCGTTTCTCCGAAGCGGTGTTACTGGGAAGCGAAAAAGTAACGGAAAAGTGCCACACTCAGATACGAAAATCCCCGCCTGGTCGCGGGGATTCGTATTTCATGAGCCTCATGAATAAGGGCTCATGTTTGAATATCAGGTTCTCACTGATTGAGGGAAATCGTCTTTGTAAGGTCCAGCCGTTTCATTTTACGGATCAGCGTTGATCTGCTTATGCCGAGAAGCTCCGCAGTTTTGGTCTGGTTCCCGCCGCACTGCTTATAGGCCTTGAGAATAGCCTGCAGTTCCATGTCCTTCAGAATGGGCTGCCCCTGAAGGTCGCTTTCCGGAAGCAGTTTTGCATTAAACCCTGCAATGTCATCGGCTGTCGCTGCCCTCTCCGGGACAGCCTCATGTTCCTGCTGTCCCTGTGAACTGGCCGACGGAAGATTGAAGGTATCGATCAGCTTGCCTTTCCGGTTGATGACGGCCCGCCGGATAACATTCTGAAGCTCACGGATATTGCCCGGCCAGCGGTAAGCCTTCAGCGAATTCAGTGCCCTGGTCGAAATCTCGGGAGGTTCGATATTGTTCGCCTTGCAGAATTCATTGAGAAAATGCCTTGCAAGAAGGACGATATCGTCATCCCTGTCCCTGAGTGGGGGAATATAGAGCGGATACTCTTCGAGCCGGTAATAAAGGTCCGCCCTGAAAGCATTTGTAGCTATCGCTTCGGTGAAGTCACGATGAGTGGCTGAAATAAGCCTGAAATCGACCGGCCTTTCCTTTTTTTCGCCTATACGCCTGATCTTTTTTTCCTGCAGAACACGAAGGACCTTGGCCTGTATATCGATATTCATGTCACCGATTTCATCGAGAAAGATCGTGCCATGGTCAGCCTGCTCGAAAAAGCCGGTATGGTCGCTGTTCGCACCGGTAAATGATCCTTTGAGGTGCCCGAAAAGCAGGCTGTCTGCAAGATCGTTCGATATGGCCGCACAGTTGATGGTCACAAAAGGCCCCTGCTTTCTTTTGCTTCCATTATGGATCGCCTGTGCAAAAAGCTCCTTGCCCGTTCCGCTCTCTCCGTTGATCAGGACGTTCATGTCAGTTTCCATGACCTGCATGGCCTGCTCGATGCATTGCTTGACCGCTGGGCTGGCACCGACGATAAAATTAAAAATATCCTTCTGTTTAAGCTCCTTTCTCAGTTCGTTTATTTTCTGCTTCAGTCCGGATTCGGCAAGGGCATTTCTCAGCAGGATTTCAAGGCGCTGCTTGTCCACCGGCTTTGTCAGGTATTCATACGCTCCGAGCTTGATGCATTTTACAGCCTGGCTTATATCTTCCATGGCCGTAATGATGATGACAGGAAAAACAAAGGATTTTTCCTGAAGGTAAGCGAGGACTTCCAGCCCGCTTTTCACGGGCATGTTGAGGTCGAGAAGAACGACATCGACCTGGTTCTGCTCGATCGACTCGATACACTGTTCGCCATTTTCGACAGTCAATACGTTATACCCCAGTCTTTTCAGCAGATGGCTGATGAGGGTACGGATTACCGAACTGTCATCAGCAACAAGGACCGTGGGCTTCGAATCATTCTGTACCATATTGACACGCTTTCAGTTATTAACCGGTAATATATCGCAAAACTTACACTAACACAACGAAGTATCGGAAAATGACGTCATCGCAGTTCATTGATTTATATCGTGCAGGAGATTGAGCGGCAACGAAAACTGTGTCATGTGATCTTGATAAAATATCCCTATTGCTAATTATGACACAACTGTCTCAAACAATGTCAAACTTTTCCTTCGAAAAAATTCCTGCCGATCTATGCTCAGAAAACATGTAATTATTTTTATAAAAACGTCATGCAAGATTTTCAGGAGTACGGACGAACCGGCTTTGTGACGAAAAACAGGCCACCGGCATGATTTTTGCAGATATAACTACTGATTATCAGCAAACAGGATCAATTCAAGATTCATGCGAGTGGACATGACAAACGAACTTTTAAACAGACTTGCATTCGCTGTTTCAGACATTGATTTCTCTATCATTCAGCTGAAACGGATGTATGAAAGCAAACCGGCCATAAAATGTGACAAGCACGGCGAGATGAAGGAATTGCTGAATGCGCTCGTAACTGATGTAAAAACAATCGAAGCCAACCTCAAAGACATACTGCTGAAATTATCCTGAGATCTCTTTTTCAGTATGGTTCCGCAATGAGTTTCGTATCAGAAAGCCGTCGGCTTGATTTCGGATACCTGACAAAATCCCGTTTAATCATCCAGTTCTGAATGACTGCCTGGTACCCGGCCACCCGCTTTCGGTATGGAATTACACAGACGCCGTTGCAATTGTTCCGGGAAACACAAGTGAAAAATGCTTGAAATAAACGGCAGGTCAGGGGTTAATCTTTCAAAAACGGAGCCGGGACAGGTCATTGAAACAAGTTCGATAGCGATACATCATGACAACCCCAGGGCAACAGTGTTCAGATTCGATAAACAGAGTTGCACTCAGTTCTTCTCGATTCTGATATAATCCTGCAGATCATGAACGGTTTCAGCATAAACCGCCCTGAGAATATCAAGCCATGAATCGTGGTCCGGCCACATTCCTTTTCGGCTCAGGTCATTGATATATTTACAGAGAAAATGCATTTTGTTTGCTCCGACGCTTCCTGAAGAACCTTTGAGGGTATGGGAAAGATAATCGAGCTGCTCGACATCCTTATTCCCGAATGCATTGACCAGTTCTCCTGTAAGCTTGTCCGCGTCCATGATGTATGTTTCGAACAGGCTCCCTATCAGTTCATCACCTCCTATCTCCTTGAGACCGTTGATGGTCGATGTATCAAGAACTTTTTCAACTTCAAGCAGGCTCCAGAAATTCGAACCTTCAAGGCTTTGGTCAGACATTTTTTTTCTGTTCATTGATGTGTCCTCGGGACTATCTTTTTTTAACATGACTGCAATAGCCGAAATCAGCTCATCCTTGAAAACAGGTTTACCGAGCAGGTAATTCATCCCGGCATTATTGACCTCCCGGGCACTCTGTTCGTCGGTATTGCCGGTAAGCGCGATAATAGGAATATTGCCGTATGCGGTAAAACGCCGGAATACTTTCCCGCTCCTGATCGCTTTGGCCGCTTCGATCCCGTCCATCACGGGCATCTGTATATCCATGAGCACAAGATCGAAATCCTGTTTTTCAAGCATATCGAGGGCATCCCTGCCGTTCAGGGCATTCTCCGTGACGCATCCGTACTGATTGAGCACCATGCTCATGAATTTCCTGCTGGTCCTGTTGTCGTCAACAAGCAGAATCCGTTTTCCGTAGATAACCTCATCCTGGATGTTCCTGATGGGCGATACCTCCGAGAAGAAATATTTTTCAACAATCCTCCTGATATCGGATCGTTTTACCGGCTTTGGAAGAACCTCGTTCATCCCGCTCCTTCTTCCCCTTCTGCCCGCTTCCTCTACAGGCAATGCGGTTACTCCTACAACTGGAGCCTGAAGATAATGAAGGGCAAGGGCAGGATCGATATCCTGAGCTGAACGGATCATCTTGACGACACTGTCACCGTTGAGAACAGGCATCTCGAAATCCATGAAAATCAGGTCATACCGGTTTTCGGAAATCATGGCGAGAGCCTGATTACCGTTTTCTGCCTGATCGTACTGGCAATTCATTTCCGACAGAAACTTTGCGATAATAAGCCTGTTTCCCAGCTGGTCATCGACAACGAGAATACGCTTTTTCCGGAGAATACGGTTCTTTATCTCCGTCACCACTCTTGAATTGTACCGTGGCAACGTCAGGGTGAATTCCGTCCACTCGCCTTCTTTGGAATCGCATGCGATGGAACCGCCAAATGATTCCACGACCCTTCTGCAGAACGACAGACCCAGACCAAAACCGCCTTTCTTGTTCGTATAGAAACTCTCGAATATTTTTTCCCTCCTCCCCGCTGGAATCCCCGGCCCTGTATCCCTGACCCTGACCAGGTTTCCATTCCCGGTAACATCCGCCGTTATTTCTATGCCAAACCCATGTTTGTCCTTATAGTACAACGCATTCCGCATCAGGTTGAAAACGACATAGAAAAACAGATCGCGGTCGCCGAAAAAATCGAAATCCATATTTTTGGTGACCTTGACAAGAGCTTTTTCCGATTCATCACTGTAAGGATAGCTTTTGACAACGGCTTCAAGCAGCTGTGACGCGGTATTGCGGATAAATCCCGATGTCGCGACCTCGCCCCCCTGCATGCTGGCAAGAATGGAATCGATGATCTTGTTCGCCCTGCTGAGGGTGGTCGAACTTTCCTCGATGACATGATGAATGCTTGTCAGGCTTGCATGACTGATATCGAAACGCTCATTTGTAT
The DNA here is from genome assembly GCA_903928225.1 of uncultured Chlorobiaceae bacterium. GTDB lineage: Bacteria > Bacteroidota > Chlorobiia > Chlorobiales > Chlorobiaceae > Chlorobium. The sequence continues at coordinate 23,991 of CAIYPU010000152.1, read as the reverse complement.
CGTCGATTTCAGGCTTTCGCGGAAGGCTGGCCTGGACGGAAGCAATGGCGCTGGTAATGGAACTGAGGGGGTTGCGCATCTCATGGGCGATACTGCCGCTCAGGCTCCGGAGCAATGAAATTTTTGTCTTGTGGGCGGCCTGTTTCCTGTAACTCATGATCAGGCCTCCGACAAGAGCGAAAACGAAGCAGGGCAGATAATCAATCTGGAATAAAGCAAAGCTCGCATGTCCGTCCAGCAGAAACACCACGCCATATGCCAGAAAAAAGCTGAAAAGCAGCATGAGACAGACAATCCGCCAGTCGTTTATAAGAATGATAAGCAGCACGAGGCCACTCATTGACGACAATGACCAGACTACCGACCATTCGTTCTTGAACGTCATGAAGAAAAAAAAGAACGGCAGAAGCAAGGGTACGGAAAAAAGGAAATAGAGAGGGAAATAATCCTTGTACTGCTTGGGAAGAAAGCGGTAAAAAAGCCATGGAAGACTTATAAAGGCCTCGATAAGACGGAATTCGAGGCTTTCGTAGTGTTGGGGCAGAATATCTTTCCAGACCACGTAAAAAAGAGGATAACCAATAGTCGCAAACAGCCCGATTACCGGAATATTTGGTTCCGCCTGTTCTATTAATTCATTGGCTTTCTGTTTGAGCTTCTGCATCGTTGGATCAGTATGCGCACCTTCCTGAACGCCGAATAACAACAAAAAAAATGAATCCGATGTATAGGAGTTGTCTGGAAATTACCGTCAAATGGTACCGAAAATAAAAAGCGAAGAATCTGGAGCGTAAAATGAAAATGAATTTCGTGAAAAAGCACGAAATGACTCCAATTCGAGCGACTCAACGCAATTAAGTTATGGCAAAAGAATAAGTTTGGGAGTAAGATATTTTTCCGGTCATTCATTATATTACTCTAAGTAAAATAAAAATCAAAACATTGTAATTGGAGTTTTTAATGTTCTGATTGACTGCATCACTCCCCATCAGTTCCAATAAACAGTATTGCCCAGGAAAAATCTTGACGCCTGAAATTTCGCACCTGAGACAAGTATGGTTATGGATAACAATCAGTTGAACATTGATAACGATTCCCCCGCCTTACATCGAAACAAACTTGATTTTCCCGAGTTTCTTGAGAACAAACTTATTGAATGCGACCGGGAGCTCTTCCTTCCGAGAAAAAACGGCAAGCCTCTTGTTGTAGGGGATTTGGCCCCGGGACCGGGGGCAATCATCCTGCAAAGCAATGATTACCTGAACATATCCAATCATCCGGAAATCCGGAAAGCACAGATCGACATCCTCAGCAACACGGAAAGCGAACCGGTAATGTCCGCGGTTTTCTTTCATGATGACAGCCCGAACCACTGCTTCGAACGCGAAATGGCCGAGTTCGCCGGATTCGAGAGTTCGATTGTCTGCCAGTCCGGGTGGGCGGCGAATGTCGGATTGATGCAGGTCATAGCAGATAAAACGACGCCTGTCTATATCGATTTTTTCACCCATATGTCCTTATGGGAGGGTATAAAGGTATCCGGCGCCACGCCGCGCTCTTTCAGGCACAACGATCCGGAGCACCTTGAACGCCTTATCAGGGAATACGGTCAGGGCATCATCATGCTCGACTCGCTGTACAGTACGATTGGAGATATCGCCCCGCTCAGGGAAATTATCGAAATCGCAGAACGTTACGAGTGCATCACTATTGTCGACGAATCCCATTCTCTTGGAACCCACGGCCCTCACGGATCAGGCCTTGTAGCGGAATTCGGCCTGACCGACAAAGTCCACTTCATAACCGGGAGCCTCGCCAAAGCATTTGCCGGCCGGGCAGGCATCATCATCTGCTCGAGCAGGTTTGCAAAATACTACCCGTACATGGCATTTCCGGCAATTTTCAGTTCCGCGCTCCTCGCCCATGAAATCGCCGGACTGAGAGCTACGATAAGGGTCATCAGGGAGAGCGACGACCGGAGAGCGAAACTTCGGGAAAATGCAAAGTTCTTTCGGGACGGGCTCGATGCCCTTGGCTACAACATAGCGAGCCAGTCACAGATCATCTCCATAGAGTGCGGACTGGAATCCGATACTGAGCTGATGCGTGACGCGCTCGAGAAAAGGAATGTCTTCGGTTCCGTGTTCATGACCCCTGCCACACCTAAAACCAGATCGCTGATGCGTTTTTCCCTGCACAGCGGCCTGGAAAAACAGGAACTGCAAAACGTCCTCGAAATCTGCGCTGAAATCAGGGACGAAATCGGCATGTGGAACTGGAAATCCACCAAACGAAAATCCACATAATACGTTCTGAAACACTCCGGGCCGGATCAGCAAACCTGAATCTCCTTCCCGGGGCTATTCCTCTCCATACACTGCCAGATAAATATAATAAGAGGTTGTGCCTCAACAGTTTTAGTCCCCGTCCCTGTCATTCTCTCTATTTTTTGGCATTGAATCTTATTCCTGTCATGCTGCCTTTTCCCTGTCATTCTGAACGAAGTGAAGAATCCACAAAGGGTAACGTCGGGTAATGGGGGCTTCATTTCTTGGTGTTCAGCATGACGGAACGCGATGTCATTCCAGGCGGAGCGTAGAATCCGGATATTTTGGTTTTATAAGAAGATGGATCCTTCACTCCGCCCAGCTCCGTTCAGGATGACACCGGTGGTGCAGTACAAACTCTCTGCTCTTTTCTTATCGTTCTTGCTCTTGTCTTTACCTTCTGCGTTTTTCCCTGTCATTCTGCCTTTTCCCTGTCATGCTGCCTTTCTCCTGTCATGCTGCCTTTCTCCTGTCATGCTGCCTTTTTCCTGTCATGCTGCCTTTTTCCTGTCATGCTGCCTTTTTCCTGTCATGCTGCCTTTTTCCTGTCATTCTGAACGAAGTGAAGAATCCACAAAGGGTAACGTCGGGTAATGGGGGGCTTCATTTCTTGGTGTTCAGCATGACGGAACGCGATGTCATTCCGGGCGGAGCGTAGAATCCATTAATTACAGTTCAGTAACAACATGGATTTGTCACTCCTCTTCGCTTCACTTCGCGATGACAGTTCCGTCGCATGGATTTCCACGCGACTTATTGTTGCAGGTACCCCCCGGCGCCGTCTTTCCTCGGCAAGTTTCCGCAACCGTTGCCCGACAGAGTCGTACTCATTCGGCTTTTTTCACAATGACAGTAATCTGGCCGACAGTGAATCGACTTCATGCGATGTTCCGCATCGGATCAGTTAACCAATGATTGTTTCTCAATCCAACCACTACAGTTCAGCGGGGCAAGATCCTGTCCCTTACAATGCCCAATACAGATAGTATCGATAAAATCAAGAGATTTTTTTACATTTATGTATTTTTATCTTAAATTTTATGGCATTTGATTATTTAATTCTTAATTTTTAAGATTAATTTTCCGCCACCCGATAAAAAGGAGGTGCATGCAGACATATCATATTTACCCTGTCAATGAAGACAGGGGTTCTTCAAGCACCTTCCGTGCCGATAAAAATGCAAATCCGGTAACGAAACATACCCGATCAAGGCTTCAATCATCACAATGCAACAGGAAAGACCATGAAAAAAATCGAAGCGATTATTCGCACAACCAAGTATGAAGATGTCAAAAAGGCTTTGCATGAAATAGACATCGACTTCTTCACCTGGTGGGATGTGACCGGGCAGGGTAACGATGCAAAGCACAAAACAGAGATTTACAGGGGTACCGCCAGGGATACCTCTTATATCTCCCGCCGATACCTGTCGATTGTCGTGCGCGACATCAATCTGAAGAAAACCGTCGATTGTCTCCTGAAGACAGCCTGTACCGGAGAAATCGGCGACGGCAAAATCTTCGTTTCCGACATCGAACAGTCATACCGTATCCGTACGGGAGAAAGCGGCGACGAATCTCTGTACAACAAAGACTGACTGAACGATTCAAAACTTTTTTCTCAACAACCATGAAATCACTCTTGAAATCATGACACACAGATTACTTCTTGTCATTGCAGGAATTTTCCTGATGATGGGTATTGCCATGGGTGGTAAAATACATGCAGCCGCCCTTGATCCCGCCGGCACAAAAACCGGCACAACAATCGACATAGCTGCCGCAAACGCAGGGACTCCCACAGCGACGGAAATCACCGATCAGATCGGTAAAAACAAGGTCGCCATCAATATGGTCTGGGTTCTTGTTACCGGCTTCCTGGTCATGTTCATGCAGGCGGGTTTTGCCATGGTGGAAGCCGGCCTGACACGAGCGAAAAACGCAGCACATACCATGTCCATGAACATGATGATCTACCCGATAGGTATGCTCGGATTCTTTATCTGCGGGTTTGCCATCATGTTCGGAGGTTTGGGACCCATTGCGACAATGGGCGGATATGACGGACTGAACCAGGAATTTACCATTAATCTTTTCGGCCACAGTCTGGGCCTTTTCGGCATGAAAGGTTTTTTTCTGATGGATGTTTATGACGTATCCGTTTTTGCCTTGTTCCTTTTCCAGATGGTCTTTATGGACACGACAGCCACTATCCCGACCGGTTCTATGGCTGAACGCTGGAAATTCTCTGCCTTCGTGGTTTACGGCCTCTTTGTCGGGACGATCATTTATCCCGTGTTCGGCAACTGGACCTGGGGAGGCGGATGGCTCGCCATGCTTGGCAAGGAGTTTGGCCTTGGCCACGGCCACGTAGACTTTGCCGGCTCCTCTGTCGTTCATCTGACCGGCGGCGTGCTCGCTCTTGTCGGAGCGATCATTATCGGACCCAGGATCGGAAAATACAACAAAGACGGTTCGCCTAACGCTATTCCCGGCCACAACATTCCTATGGCAATCGTCGGCGCCTTCATTCTCGCTTTCGGATGGTTCGGCTTCAACCCCGGCTCGACCCTTGCCGGTACCGACCTGCGCATCAGTGTCGTTGCCGTCAATACCATGATTGCGTCGGCTACCGGTGCATTTGGTGCCATGCTTCACATGTGGTGGTTCAAAACAAAGAAACCTGACCCGACGATGATGATCAACGGACTTCTTGCCGGTCTCGTCGCCATTACCGCACCATGCGCCTTTGTCAATGTTCAGGCTGCCGCATTGATCGGGCTGATTTCAGGTGTTCTTGTTATCGAAGCTGCGTTTTTCATTGAAAAAGTTCTGAAAATCGATGACCCTGTCGGCGCGGTTGCCGTGCACGGCGTCAACGGAGCATGGGGATGTATCGCCCTCGGTCTTTTTGCCGATGGCACCTACGGCGATGGCTGGAACGGCGTTGCAGGCCCGGTCACAGGTCTTTTTTATGGCAACCCGGGGCAGCTTCTGGCAGAAGTCATCGGTGTTTCAGCAAATTTCATCTATGTTGGCATTATCGGCTTCATCGTCTTCAAGCTTATCGATGTTACCATCGGCAACAGGGTCAAACCTGAAGACGAACTCGACGGTCTCGACATTCCTGAAATGGGTATTGAGGGTTACTGCGGCATCAGGCTCGACAAAAACTCCGAAACACCGCTTTCAAAGTAATTGTTCGGCATTTCAAATACGGGCGATCCAGAAAAGATTGCCGATAACACAAAAGGCTACCGGTAACGGTGGCCTTTTGTGTTTTTTCCGGGAATGCCTGGCAGCAGTCAGTGAGGCAACTGCCTATTCGCCTTCTTCGAAAAACGACAGTTGAGGACTTGCGAGGGGATTCTCCTTCAGGCGGAACTCCCTGCAGGCATTGATGAGGGAATTGGTGGAACTGTCATGAGCCGTAACTCTTTCTACTCCTTGCAGTTCCGGAAATATTTTTTTCGCAAGCTGTTTTCCGAGCTCAACGCCCCACTGATCGAAGGAATTGATATCCCAGATAACCCCCTGCACGAAAACCTTGTGCTCGTATAATGCGATCAGGCTTCCAAGATTGAACGGGTTGAGCTCCCGTATCAGGATGGTATTGCTTGGACGGTTTCCCGGAAACACCTTGTGGGGAAGCAGCATTTCCTGTTCTCCGGCTGAAACTCCGGCAGCCTCGAGCTCTTCGCGGACCTCTTCTTCCGCCTTGCCTTTCATGAGCGCTTCGGTCTGGGCAAAGCAGTTTGAAAGCAAAAGGTCATGATGCTCCCCTGTCGGGTTCTGGCTCTTCATGGGAACGATGAAATCTGCGGGAATGAAGCGCGTGCCCTGGTGGAGCAGCTGGAAAAATGCATGCTGGGAATTGGTACCCGGCTCACCCCAGATGACCGGGCCCGTAGCATACTCGATAGCGTTTCCCTGACGGTCGGTGCACTTGCCGTTGCTCTCCATGTCGAGCTGTTGCAGATAAGCGGGAAAACGGTGCAGGTACTGATCGTAAGGGATCACTGCATGGGAGGCGACATCGAAAAAGTTGTTGTACCATATCCCGAGGACTGCCAGTATCACCGGGATATTGCGCTCCATCGGCTCATCGCAGAAATGCCGGTCCATGGCATAAGCTCCGTCGAGCAGTTCCTGGAAACGGTCGAATCCAAGATAAAGAGCAATCGAGAGGCCGATCGACGACCACAGGGAATAGCGACCACCGACCCAGTCCCAGAACCTGAACATGCTGGTCTCGTCAATGCCGAACTCGACGACTTTTTCACGATTTGTGGAAACGGCGGCAAAATGTTTCGCGATATGCGATTCATTGACCGCATGACCGATAAACCACTCGCGGGCCGTCATGGCATTTGTCAGGGTTTCCTGCGTCGTGAAGGTCTTCGAGGCGATGATGAAAAGGGTAGTTTCAGGATCGAGCTTCCTGAGGACCTCGCAAACATGCGTGCCGTCGATATTCGAGACGAAATGCGCCCTGAGCTTGCCATGAGCGAACGGTCGAAGGGCTTCGGTCACCATACAGGGACCGAGGTCCGAACCGCCTATACCGATATTGACAATGTCCGTCATCGGTTTTCCGGTATATCCTTTCCACGAACCGGAAATCACCCGTTTGCAGAATCCTTTCATCTGCGCAAGGACATCTGCCACTTCCGACGGAACATCGAGCCCGTCAATTTTCAGCTCGTAACCGGACGGCCTCCTGAGCGCAGTATGGAGGACCGCACGTTTTTCAGTACTGTTGAAAACAGCTCCGCCGAACATCTCGTCCCTCTTTGTTTCTACACCGGCATCTTTCGCCATGTCAAGGAGGAGCTCAAGCGTCTGTGACGTGATACGGTTTTTAGAAAAATCAAGAAGAAAATCCCCCCATTTCAGAGAAAAACGCCCGAATCGGTTACTGTCTTTCTCAAACATCTCCCTCATGTGAAGATGCTGGATTTCCTGCTTGTGATATGCCAGGGCACTCCAGGCCGCGCTTCTCGATAAATCCATAGTTCAATACCTTTTATAGATTGCTGTTGATTCTGTCAGGAAAACATCGTTATGACAGACTTTCACGGTGATAGCTGAGAACAATGATCTTGCCCGCCCCTGCTTTCCGGCCGATAACGGCCATATCAGCCATACTGCGGATGATATGCACTCCGCGTCCCGACATTCTCATAAAAAAATCCCGGACAGTAGGATCAGGCAGGGTATCGGGGTCAAAAACGTTGCCGCAATCATGCATTGCCGCCAGAAGATGGTCTTCGGCAGCGTTGAGCGAACACCGGACAGGAAACTCTTCCCTGCCACCGTTGCCATGTTTGACAGCATTGACGAAAGCTTCCTTCAGGGTAAGGTGAAGCGTTTCGGTAAAACGTCCTGAATATCTCATCTCCACTGCGAAGGTATCGATGAATTCATGCAGGTCCGGATATGCCGAATAACCTCCGGTCAATTCGATTTCAGCATGTTTCATGAAAACGACAAGACAAACCTGATTGAAATGTTTCGGAATTTACGACGCAGGCGTCGTCGAGACAAATCAACCAAAAAAATCAAAAACACCTGACAATTAATCAATCAACTCTCTTTTCCTTACAATTTTTACTTTTTTGTATTTTTTTATAAATATTTTATATTGATAACGAAGGTTCTCTTAAAGTTATCAGGGCGATATTTATGGGTGCCTGAACCGTTATCAACCAACACACAACCGCAAAAACAACAGGAGTACATTGCAATGAAGAAAACCGTGAAGTTATTGTGCCTTGCAACGGCAATGATTGTCGGAACTGGTGGAGCAGCAAAAGCCGAAGGATTCAAAATCGGAGCCGACCTCGTCAGCAGTTATATCTGGAGGGGCGGGGAACTCGGAGACTCACCCGCAATCCAGCCGGCACTCTCCTATACCTTCCCGGGTATTGGTGTCGTTGTCGGAGCATGGGGTTCCTATGCCGTGATAGAAAATACTTACGATGCAGTCACCGACGATGAATTTCGCTACAAAGAGGTTGACCTCTATGTGACCGTTCCGATCGGTCCATTCAGCCTTACCTTGACCGATTATTATGTACCATACCCCGAAAACGGTGATGCTTTCGATTATTCAGAAGATGGCCCGAATACGATCGAACTCAGCCTCGGCTACAGTTACAAAAACCTGAGCCTGCTTGGTGCAATATTCGTAGGCGCGAACGATTATGACAATGCGAAATACTTCGAGGCCTCATGCAAGTTCTACGACAAAGACGGATACTCGGCAAAAGCGATCGTCGGTGTCGGCGATGAGGATTATTACGGTGACTGGGAAGGCGACAATATCGCCCTGGTCAACACCGGCATTTCCGTTTCAAAAGACAGGTATACGGCATCTTTCATCTATAACCCGGATACTGAAAAATCCCATCTCGTTTTCATGGCATCGTTCTGATTTCCCTGTGTGTGTGTTCATCAACAGAAAAGGAGCTGTTTGCAGCTCCTTTTCTGTTTTCCATGTCTCAAGCAACCCTCAGATCGCTTTCTCGTAGATCACATACTCCTTGTAAGGAACCCCTCCGATCACTTTTGCAAGCTTGCTCATCGCTTCGTTCGCCTTGAGCACCCAGCTCATCTCTGAAGCAAAAAGACCATGCTTGCCGCCATAATCGGCAATATGGGCATTCAGGATACTGTCAATACCTTTGTTCCGGTATTCCGGGATAACCCCCATCGTGATGGTCCTCACCATGCTGATGTTCCTGCTGTACCAGAGATATTTTATCAGGCCGACCGGCGAAAACGGATTGCCGTTGACATGTTTCAGCGCCTGGTTGATATCGGGCAGGGAAAGTGAAAAACCCACCGGCCGCTTGTTCCGGTCCTCGACGAAATAGATATAATGAGGGTTGGCAAGCGGCTTGAGGCCCTTTGCAAGGAAATCGAACTCTTTTCGGGTCATCGGGACAAATCCCCAGTTCTTTTCCCACGCTTTATTGTAAATCTCCCGTATGCGCTCGATTTCGTTGTCAAAATCCTTCATGTTCATGATCCGGATCGAAAGCCCCTCCTTTTTCATGATATAGTCGGCAATACGACGCAGGCGTTCGATATCGATGATCTTCTGATCGATATACCACGCAAGGAGTTCCTGGCCGATATGGTGGCCTGAATTTTTTACGAGATCGTTGTAATAGGGAGGATTGTAAAGCATCAGGAACACCGGCGAGCTGTCATACCCTTTCGTCAGCATACCGCACTGGTCATTCATTGACGGGCTTACCGGTCCCCGCATCGCATCGAGCCCCTTTTTCCTCAGCCATCCTGAGGCTGCCGCGAAAAGCGCGTTTGCTACGTTCTGGTCATTGACGCATTCAAAAAAGCCCCAGAAACCGACCTTGTCGTTATGTACCTCGTTATGCCTTCGATTTTCGATCGCTGCGATCGTTCCGGCCATGGCTCCGTCTTTCCACGCAGTGAACATTGCCAGGTCGGCATGTTCGTAAAGGGGAAATTTTTCCGTATCGAGCGTCTTCATATAATCGTCGATAACGGGAGGTACCCAGTGTTTGTTCAGTTCGGGATCTTTGCGATAGATCTGCCAGGCAAATTTAATGAATTCTTTCCGTTCTTTCCTGTTCTGGACCTCCCTGATCTCTATTGCCATCGCCGGTGTCTCCCGAGTTTAAGATAAAATGTAGTAAATGCCCTTTACATCCCTCCCGAAAAGGTATTTCATAAAAAATATGACGCAGACGGTCACTCGAATGCTTTTCCAGTCTGTATTCCGGCTTTCTTGAGGATGAAAACAAGGGGGCAGAATCCGGTCAGAGAAGCCTGGAAAAGGTTCGCACCGACAAAACCGGTGAACCAGAGCCAGTTGGGATTATGGAAATAGGCAAGCAGCAGGCTCGACATGATAAATATTCCCGCAATTGCCATGACGAAACGATCGATATTCATAATGAGGACGTTAAATTTTTTTACTATCAAGGTGCAACCTGCTTGTGCTGAAGCTCTCCCATCGTCCGGGCGCCTTCATGGAGCATCCGTTCGGTCTCTTCCCAGGAAAGGCATTCATCGGTGATCGAAACCCCGTACCTGAGCTTCTCAAGCTCTTCGGGAAAAGGCTGGTTGCCTCCGAAAAGATTGCTTTCGATCATAACGCCCGCTATGCTTGTGTTTCCCTTCTTTTTCTGCACGAGAATATCTTCCCATACCTTGAGCTGCTGCTGGTGCTTCTTGCCGGAATTCGCATGGCTGAGGTCGACCATTATCGACTGGTCGAGTCCTGCTTTTTCAATCAGCGTTTCGGCTGCGGCAATGCTCTGGGTATCATAATTCGGCTTGTCGCCTCCGCGAAGCACAAGGTGCCCGAAGGGATTGCCTTTGGTTGTGATAACGCTGCTGTGCCCTTCCTGGTCGATTCCGAGGAAACTGTGAGGGTGCATGGCCGACCGGATCGCATCGACAGCGACATTGAGCCTTCCGTCCGTCGAGTTCTTGAACCCGACCGGCATCGACAGCCCGCTGGCCATCTGGCGGTGCGTCTGCGACTCGATGGTCCTTGCCCCGATCGCAGCCCAGCTGATGAGATCAGCCACATACTGCGGCGTAATGGGATCGAGAAACTCGGTCGCGGCGGGCAGGCCCATTTCATTGATCTCGAGCAGGAGCTTCCGGGCATGGAAAAGACCGTGCTCGATATCATAGGTATCATCAAGATGAGGATCGTTGATAAATCCTTTCCAGCCTACACTCGTCCTCGGCTTTTCAAAATAGACCCGCATGAGAATGCAGAGCTCCTTTTCAAGCTCTTTACGCAGGTTGACAAGTTTTTTCGCGTAATCACGCGCCGCTTCGGGGTCATGTATCGAACAGGGCCCTACGATGACGATCAGCCGGGAATCCTGTCCGGTAAGAATATTTTCCACTTCATGGCGCCCGCCTGCAACGGTTGCCGCGGCAAGCTCGTTTACAGGCAGTTTTTCCTTGAGGGCTTTCGGAGAACAGAGTCGTATAATTCTCGAAACCCTTAAATCATGTAATTGTTCCATCCCTTTTTACAGCAATAATAACATCATAAAAATTCAGCACGAAAGATAAAAAACAACGGTAATATAATCAGCATAACCGGTTATAAATTCCAGACACGGGGTATTCCATGCAATCCGTTTTGTTGTTGCGTCAGGCAGGGGAATAGTCAACCCGTAAGATTTCTTTTATACCTGTCGTCGTAAAGGAATATATTATAAGGATAAAGTAAAACAAGCTTTGGAGAAAACGCTTCACGTGTTTTTTTCTTGTTCTGATCAGGGGAAAATAAAATCATCAAGCAACATGAAAGTACTGATTACTGACGGCGTTGATCCGCAATGCGGTCAAATCCTCGTGCAAAACGGTTTTGAAGTGACCGAGAAACCGAAAATCAGCAAAGATGAGCTCAAGGAGATCATCGGAGGTTTTGACAAGCTGATCGTCAGAAGCGCAACGAAAGTCACTGCCGAAATTCTGGAATGCGGCAGGAACCTCAACCTCATCGGAAGGGCAGGTGCCGGTGTGGACAATATCGACATTGCCGCTGCGACACGAAGGGGCATCATAGTCATGAACACTCCCGGAGGAAACACCATTTCCGCTGCGGAACATGCCTGCGCAATGCTTCTTTCCGCCGCCCGCAAAATTCCCCAGGCGACAGCCGACCTGAAAGCGGGAAACTGGAACAAGAAAAAATTCACCGGCGTGGAACTCGAAGGAAAAACGCTCTCGATTATCGGCCTCGGTAAAATCGGCCGGGAGGTAGCCAAAAGGATGCAGGCATTCGGCATGAAAACCATCGCATACGATCCCATGATCCCGGACGAATATGCCGCTTTGCTGAACATCGAACTCCTGCCCCTCCACGAAAACTTCAAACGCGCCGATTTCATCACCATCCATTCCTCCCTGAATGAATCGACAAGAAACCTCATTTCGAACGAAACATTCGATCTGATGAAAGACGGCGTCATCATCGTCAACTGCGCAAGGGGCGGCATCATCAATGAAAAAGATCTCGCAGACGCGATCATGTCAGGCAAAGTGGCTGCCGCCGCTCTCGATGTCTTCGAATCGGAACCGGTCAATCCCGACAATCCCCTGCTCGGGCTCGAACAGGTAATTGCCACTCCACACATCGCAGCATCCACCGATGAAGCCCAGATTAAAGTCGCGATCCAGATAGCCGAACAGATCGTCGCATGGAACAGGAACGGCAAGCTTGAAGGCGCTGTCAATGCCTCGGCTGTCGAACTTGCCCAGGCACCGGGCGTGCAGGCATACCTGACGCTTGCGGAAAAACTCGGAGCGACGCTTGCCCAGCTGGCGCCAAAGGAAGCGAACAACATGACGGTCCGCACGTCAGGCGAATTCCTGCACAAATACAACGAGGTCATTACTGCCGCCGCACTGAAAGGGTTCCTGGATGTCAGGCAATCGAAGGATACGAATTACATCAATGCCTTCACCATGGCAAAAGAGTGCGGGCTCGTCCTCGATCAGCGGTTTGAAAAGGAAAATCCCGATTATACCAACCTCATCAGCATCGAGCTCGAGAACGGAACGGAAAAAAGGATGATCGGCGGAACGGTGTTCGGAGAGAAGGAAGTGAGGATCGTCATGATTGACCGCTTCCTCGTGGAATTCAAACCGGAAGGCAATATCATCATCTACAACAATATCGACAAGCCGGGCATCATTGCACAGGTTACCCAGCTGCTCCTGCTGCATAACCTGAACGTCGCCTATGTTGCTCTTTCCCGTGACGAGGAAAAGAATATCGCCATGACAGCTATCGTGGTGGACGGCCAGGTATCCCCGAAACTGCTCGAAGAGATCGCTGCAGTTGACGGAGTTTCCTGCGCAGACCTCGTATCGCTTTAAACTGTAACAGAGACATTCCGCTGGTAAACAATAAAACCTGCCGAGAGGCAGGTTTTTTTTTGCTGGTATTCAGTTTTCAGGTCAATCGACTTTGGTGAAATCGACGCTGAGCCATTTTTCTTCGTAGGATGCTCCTGTAGATTCCATACCTGCAAGGAAAATCGGCAGTGCCACGATTTTCTGGTAATCGCCGATACGGATGGTGAGGTCGTCGCCAAGCTTCATGATCTTCGGCTCGAGGCCCATGTCTTCCATGAATGGCAGCCTTACCCTGACCTTGTAATGACCGTCGGAAATCTTCTTGATATCGATCGGGTCTTCCTTGAAAAAGATGTCGAGGGGATTTGCATCGCCGTACACCTTCTCGCCGACCTTGCGGAGCATGTCGAGACCAACGACTTCGTTATCGAACAGGGGCACTTCGGCGATCGGGATCGGAGCGAAAGCGTCCTGGATCTGCTCGATATATTTCTGCTGGATGGAGCGCCATTTCTGGAAGTAAGGGTCAGGGCTCTGGTCCGGCATGACACGGTTGATGGTGATCCTGTCCACCGTGATTCCGTAGAGGTTCAGGTAGGTCAATGCACGCATCGACTCCTTGATGACCATCTTTTCGGGGTTCATGACCAGGCGCATGGTTGTTTTCGATCCGTCCGCCAGCAGTTCGATGATGCCTTCGGTCGAAGCGAAAAGATTGTCAACCTTGTCGTAAACCTCGACCGGGGCGACAAAATCGTCAATTTTCTTGATTTTTCTGGAAAGCGGGCGGATGACGGGTTTCACCATATATTTTTCCACGTTGCGGATCATCTTGATGAACCATCCGAATGTTTCCGGGAGGGAAAGCAGGCGGAGGGTTTCGCCGGTCGGTGCGCAATCGACGACAAGCAGATCGTAATCCTTCTGCTCATTGTTGTAGCGTTTGATATAGGAAAGGGAGAAAAGCTCTTCCATACCTGGCAGCACACCCATCTCTTCGGCATAGACGCCTTCGATACCGCGAGCTTCCATCAGATGGGCGAAATGCTCCCTGACGACATCCCAGTTGAGGTTGAGATCACCGAAAACGCTGACTTCCTGGCCCCAGAGGTTCTCCGCAACTTTTACAGGTGAAGGCCCAAGCTGAACATCGAGCGAATCGCCAAGGCTGTGCGCCGGATCGGTAGACATAATCAGGGTCTTGTAACCCATGTCTGCCGCCTTGAGGGCTGTTGCAGCCGCGACAGAGGTTTTGCCTACACCGCCCTTTCCGGTAAAAATGATATTACGCATACGTTTTAATGATTCTCATTTTTTGATTAATGAATACCGCCGTTTCCAGTACCGATCATTCACCTTCATTTTAAAAGGCACAAGATAATAAAATTCTTTTAAATATAGAGGGATATCTGCAATTGCCTCAGAGAAATAGCCAGGAATACCAGCAAAATCCCACAGAATATATACGCACAAACAACATCATGTATTATCTTCTGCGCTTCTTTTTCTTGGCAGGTACTGCAGCTGAGGTTTTTCCTTTCCTGCCCTTGCGGACGATCTTGTGCTTCCCTTCATTCCGGGCATTCCTTGCATGCTTGAGCGACCGGCTGTGCCGTCCTTTCGAAACAACGGCATGACGGGAGGATGTTCGGCTGGATTTACGGACAACTACTTCAGTTTCAACTTTAAGACGTTTACCGGCAGCAAGCGAGCGGGAATTCTTCAGGCCATTGATGGCCATTATTCTCGATACTGTCGTATGGTACCTGCGGGCAATCGAGGCAAGCGTTTCGCGACGCCCCACCTTGTGCACGACAATTTTCTTCCTGACGGACGATGATACCTCTTCATCCCCGCGACCCGAATCATTCCTCTCCCTGCGGGAAGCGAAGGAAATGGTATTGTCCGATCCGCCAAATACGACAAGCTTCTGTCCGGGGGTCACATCAGCATCCTTCAGGTTGTTCCATACGATCAGCTGACTGACAAAGGTCCTGTACATTCTTGCAATGGAACCGAGGGACTCACCTTCCTGAACGACATGAACCTTTTCGGTTTTCTCTCCTGAAGGTTCCACACCTCTCCGACTGTTGCCTTCAACCCTGGCAAGAAGCATCTCCTGTTCGAGGGCACTCGGGGATTTGTAGGCATAAATTTCCTGTTCGCGGTTCTGGAACTGGGATATGTACTTTCTCGGAAGCCTGAGCACATTGGGAGTAATAGCGGCAGAGGCGGGAATGACCCCAAGTTTGTACTGGGGGTTGAGGAACTGGAGGTCCCGGTTCGAAATGCCGAGCACTCCGCTGATCTGGTCGAAAGAGAGGAAATGCGATGTCCTGAGGGTATCGACATCCTGATAAAGGTATCCCGGCTCCACAGGACGGATGTTGTGGTCCCTGTAATGGTTCATGAGATAGTTCACGGCAATGAATGCCGGAACATAGCCTCTTGTTTCGGCAGGCAGATAATCATAAATGGCCCAGTAATCCTTGATGCCGCCCGCCCTTCTTATAGCCTTGTTCACATTTCCCGGTCCGGCATTGTATGCCGCAAGGACGAGGAACCAGTCGCCGTAAATATTGTAGAGGTCCCTGAGATGCCTTGCTGCAGCGGTCGTCGCCTTGTAGGGGTCGAAACGGTCTTCGATGTAGGAGGATGACTGGAGGCCGTAGATCTTTCCGGTTCCGTACATGAATTGCCACAAACCTTTCGCCCCGGCAGGAGAAACAGCCGTTGGATTCAATGCGGACTCGACAATGGCCAGATACTTCATCTCGAGAGGCACATTGTACTTGTCGAGTTTTTCTTCGAAAAGAGGGAAATAAACTTTTGACAATCCGATGATTTTGGACATCGAATTCCTTTTGTCAACCGAATAGACTTTAATAAACCCTTTGACCGGATCGTTGTATACAAGGTTGAAAGGGGTTTTTCTCCGCAAGGCAGCAATTCTTGAAGCATAAACCGAGTCGCTGTACTGGGGAACAAAAGTTGAGGGGAAACCAAATTTGTCGGCTTCTCTTGAAGAGGAGGAAAAGTACTCGTCTTTGAAATAGGTTACATTGACGAGACTGTCGAGAATATCTGATACCGATGACCTGCCTGTTCCGCCCCTTTCTTCCGCCAAGGCGTTGCTGGATAAAACCGGAAGCGCCAACCATGCGCACGCCAGCAGCAGAAAAACCTTTAAACCCTTATAATAAAATCTGATATTCACAAGCGGCATATTCTTTAAGTATCGGAACCGGAAGCTGAAAAGTCGAACGGGAGACCAAAGACGAAACTTTAACATAAAAACAGTTCCTGATTAATACAATAACTACACGGGAAAATAGCGAACAATTGAACTGGGTTCAGTAGGTTATCTGCCAAAGAAACAGCCCGTTAGGCGAGGCCGGCTGAAAAGTTCCGGTAAAAATCCCGGCATCGAGCATCTGACGGAACTGCATGGAGGAAAAATCACCTCTGCCTGCACTCACCATGGCGGCAACGAGATAACGGACCATGCTTCTCAGAAACCTGTTGGCGGTGATCCGCAGAACAAGGGCCCGGCCTGAACGGCCCCACCTACACTCACTGACGTCGCAGTATCGGCCTTCATTGTCACGGTCCGGTCTCGAAAAAGCCGTAAAATCATGGACTCCCTCAACAGCCGAGGCTATCTCGCACATGCGCCCGAGATCGAGATTTCCGAAGGAGCATCCGGAAAAACGCCCATAAAGTGCCGATGGATGCTCGATCAGATAATACCGGTACTGGCGGTCCTTTGCGCTGAACCTCGCATGAAAATCCAGGGGAACTTCGGATATCTCACAAATCCTGATGGTATCGGGAAGCAGCGAATTCAGGGAGTGAGCGATTCTCGAAGGCTCCATTGGCGATGCGGTGAAAAAATTCGCAACCTGGGCCCTCGCATGCACTCCCCTGTCGGTCCTGCCTGCCGCAACGAGAGATACGGGCTCCTGCAGAATCATCCGCAGGATTTTCTCGATCTCTCCCTGCACGGTTGCTATGCCTCCCTGCTGACGCTGCCAGCCCGCAAAACCTGTCCCGTCGTACTCGACCGTTACCTTTATGTTCTTCATCATTGATTTTCGGTAAAATCTTTCATGACCATTGAAGAGCACCTCTTTTATTTGATCCGGACTCCGATTGCCCGGGTTGACACACGCAAACATAACCCGAGCTAAAAAACAACCTCAATTGAAACCTTTTATCTCCTCCGGAAGTAGATTAACAATAGTGAAATGTTTCGATGCAAGCCACATGTAATTATCCGACATATACTGATCAACCGTAAATATACAGCGAACGATGAACCGATACCACCGGTATGGCATAACAGGAATGCACTGTCCATCCTGCAGCCTGATCATAGAGCGGACGCTTCTGAAACTGCCGGGTATAACCAATGCCACGGCATCCGTTTCAACAAATACGGTCACGGTGGAATATGAAGGAAAAGAACCCGAATGCAACCGTCTCAATGAATTGCTTGCAGATAAAGGTTATGAACTCCACGAACTCTCATCCGCCGCCCGGCCTTTCAGCGTCCAGAATTACTGGAAACCGGCCATACTTGTCATTGCCATTTCAGTGTTATTCTATGTGATAGCCGGAAGGGGAATATCCCCGCCTGTCATGGTTTCAGGTGACAGCGGTTATGGTGCGTTTTTGCTTTTCGGCCTTCTGGCAGGCGTCTCGAGTTGTGCGGCCCTTACAGGAAGCATCGTTCTGACCGGCACTGCACGCTGGCTTGAAAAACATGGCAACAGGAACGGTTTAACCGCCAACATCCGTCCCCACCTTTTTTTTAATTCCGGCCGTATACTGTCGTACGGATTGTTCGGGGCACTGCTCGGATATGCAGGTGAAAGCGTCAGAATATCACCGGTTATCTACAATGCATCCATCATGGCTGTTTCCATAATGATGATCGGGCTCTCACTGAGGATTGCAGGTTTTTCGTCCCTGTCTCACCTCAGCCTTCCCCTTCCGGAAACATTATCCCGTATTGTCAGGAATATCGGCAACGGAAGATGGACTTTCGATCCTTTCACGACAGGATTTCTCACGCTCTTCATACCGTGCGGGTTCACCCTGATTGCAGAAGGGGCAGCAGTGCTTTCGGGCAATGCCCTGCATGGCATGCTGATGATGGTCTGTTTCGTTATCGGGACCATGCCTGCACTTCTTGGAATCGGCATGCTCAGTTCGAAACTTTCAACGAACGGAAAAACCGCCCCGATATTCCTGAAAACATCGGGAATTGTTGTACTTTGTTTTGTCATCTGGAACCTCGCCGTTCAATTCGGCCCTCAGACGGGCATAACAGGACCGAGGGCATCAGCTCCGGTTCCGGCTGTGCCTCCACCTCAGAACTCGGTACTGCTCTCTACCGTCTATTCAGATGCAAGGGACATCTCACCCAACACCTTCACTGTAAAAAAAGGGCAGAAGGTTCGGCTCGAAGTCTATCCGGTCGAAACAAGCTACGGATGCATGAGCACTATTCTGGTTCCCGGCTTGTGGGACAGACCGGAACCTATTGTCAAAGGGAAAAAAATCGTCATGCAGTTCACTCCAGAAAAGGCAGGCAGTTACAGGATAACCTGCGCCATGGGCGTTCCGCGTGGCGTGATCGTCGTCAGATAGCAGCTTGACTGTTTCATAACATCATCTGAACATGCGAAAAATTTCGCTCTCTCTGGCCATAGCACTGATGATCGTATCGTGCGTGATCGGCATTGGAACAGGCTACTGGCTGACTCCACAGTACCGTTCGTCCATGTATGATAAAAATACCATGGACCTGGGATCGCCTGATAAATGGCTGGATCAGCGGTATCTCGACGCAATGATTGCTCATCACCGCGGAGCGATGCTGCTGGCGTTACAGGCATCAAAAAGCGGCAGGAAAGAAATAACCGCCCTGACCTCCGATATTCTGAAAAATGAGCCGATTGCGATAAACGAACTCTACCGATGGAAAAATGAGTGGTATGGCAACAGCAGGAAGGTTCAGGACCCAGGGGTAGCTCATCTCGGAAAAGTTGACCGCACGTTTGACCTGCGCTTCCTCAATGCCCTGATCGCACACCATGAAAATGGCATCCGCATGACACGGGAAATCCGGCTGAAATCGAGCCGAAGCGAAATCCTCGACAATGCCGATGCTGTAGAACTGTTCCTTCACAACGGCATCGGAATGCTCAGGGAATGGAGAAAAGCATGGTTCAACGTCATCGACACCAATCCGTTGCCATGAATACCGCGACATATGCCGTAAAAGGCATGCACTGCGCAAGCTGTGCGGCAATCGTAGCTAAAAAGCTTTCGAAAATCGAGGGAATAGCCCGGGCCGATGTCAACCTTGCGACGGAAACCGCCCGGATTGATTTCCTGGATAAACCGCTCCCGGACAGCAGGCTCAACGATGTCCTGGAAAGATTCGGATACAGCCTTGCATCGGAGACCCTTGAACCGAAAGCCTCTCAAGCCGGGACATATCCGGCAGTAAATGCTGCACTGAAAAAAGAAGAGAAGGAGCGGGAGCTTGCAGAGCAGCTGGCTAAAGTCGAATTATCGCTCCCCCTTGCTCTGCTCGTTTTTCTGCTCATGCTCTGGGACGTAGCAGCGAAAATCATCCCCCCGGTTCCGAACCTTCCGTTTCCCATGGAAACGCTCAACATCGTCACCATGGCCATTGCAACATGGATGGTGTTCGGCATCGGAAAACCCTTTCTTCACGGCATTGTCATGTTCGTTCGCAATGGCGCGGCGAACATGGACACGCTCATTGGCATCGGCACGCTCACCGCATACCTTTACAGCACAATCATCACACTCTTTCCACAGCTTTCAATGTTGCTGCAGATACCGGACTATACCTATTTCGATGCCACCATCGTCGTTATCGGCTTCGTGCTGCTGGGCAAATACCTCGAAGCCCGCTCGAAAATGAAAACCGGCTACGCGATCGAAAAGCTTGTCGGCCTCCAGGCTAAATCCGCCCTTGTCCGCAGGATGGGAAAGGAGATCGAGCTTCCCCTCGAAGAGGTGAGGACCGGTGACCTGGTCATTGTAAAACCCGGCGCGAAAATCCCCGTGGACGGCATCATAACCGATGGCAGTTCGTCTCTTGACGAATCGATGGTTTCGGGTGAACCGCTGCCGGTAGACAAAAAATCCGGTGACACGGTAATCGGCGGCACGATCAACAAACAGGGCTCATTTACCTTTACGGCCACGAAAATAGGCAGGGATACGCTTCTTGCAAGGATAATCAGGATGGTCGAGGATGCCCAGGGCTCAAAAGCGCCGATCCAGAACGTCGCCGACAGGGTGGCGGGAATTTTCGTTCCGGCCGTACTCGTCATCGCTGCGGCCTGTTTTGTCGTTTGGCTTACCGCAGGCTCCTATTTCATCGGCTTTTCACAGGCGCTCTCCTTCGGGATAATGGGACTGGTCGGCATCCTCGTCATTGCCTGTCCCTGCGCGCTCGGCCTTGCAACGCCTACGGCGATCATCGTCGGGATCGGCAAGGGAGCGGAATACGGCATCCTCGTCAGGAATGCCGAAAGCCTCGAGAAGCTCAGCACGATCGACACCGTGGTCCTCGATAAAACCGGGACCATAACCACCGGCAATATCGTGGTTTCGGATATCCTGCCGCTGGACGGCACAACCGGTGAAAGCCGGATACTCCAACTCTCCGCAAGCCTGGAACGCCGTTCGGAGCACCCTCTTGCCAGGGCTGTCATCGAAAAAGCGGAGCAGGAAAAAATCATGCTCGAAGAAGCCTCATCTTTCGAAGCCCTCGAAGGAATAGGCGTGAGGGGAAACCTGTCGGGAGTTTCCGTTTCCGTCCGCAAACCGGATGAAAAAGAAAAACAGATCGCTGACGTCATGCGACTGCAGCGCCAGGGCAAAACCGTGGTCATGGTCGAAGAAAACGGAACTGCCAGGGGGCTCATCGCCTTGAGCGATACCCTCAAGCCGGAAGCGAAAGAATCGGTTGCCGACCTCCATAACATGGGTCTGAGGGTCATCATGCTTACAGGGGACAACCGGGCAGCCGCAGACTATATCGCAGCGCAGGCTGGAATCGACGAGGTGCATGCTGACATCCTGCCGGCGGAAAAAGCCGATATCATCAGGAGCATACAGGCTGAGCAGCGGAAAGTGACGATGGCCGGGGACGGGATCAACGACGCCCCGGCACTCGCCATCGCCGATGTGGGGATCGCCATGGCGACCGGAACCGATATCGCGATAGAATCGGCAGGAATAACGCTCCTCAAGGGAGACATCCGTAAAATAGCCCAGGCGATAAAACTTTCGCGGGCAACCATGAACATAATCCGCCAGAACCTTTTCTGGGCGTTCATCTACAACATCATCGGCATACCAGTGGCGGCAGGGGCGCTCTACCCGGTCCTGGGAATTTTCCTCAATCCTGTCTTTTCCGGAATCGCAATGGCCGGAAGCAGCGTCTCGGTTGTAAGCAACTCGTTACGCCTGAGGGCGAAAAAGCTCTGAACTGCCGTTAGCTCCGAAGGTTTCGGTATTTATTTCCCGCACCCGCAATGGGCATGCTCTTCATGCGGTCCTTTTACGTGAGCGTGCTCATTATGCCCGTCATGCTGCGCATGAGTTTCCGTACAGCATGAATGCGATTGTTTCGACGGCATGTACGATTTTACTACCAGCAAGATGAGCACGATCGAGGAAGCGATTTCAAGAAGCCCACCTTCTTCGTGTTTCACATGGCTGACCCAGTTCCTGATATCCATGCCGAGGAAACCGTACAGGTGGTTGACGAATACACCGGCAGCCAGCGAAAAGAGAATGATCGAAACCAGATAGGCAACGATCGCCTTCCTGCCGAGTATTTTTGAGATCACGGGCAGCGAGGCCGCGTTGGTTGCAGGACCCGCAAGAAGAAAAACCAGTGCGGCACCCGGAGAAATGCCCTTCAGCGCAAGCGCTGCCACAATGGGAGTGGATGATGTGGCGCAGACGTAAAGCGGTACCGAAAGCAGAAACATCAGTACCATTGCCAGATATTCGTTCGAAAGGTAACGGGTAACCATCTCCTCTGATACAAACACCGAGATCAGCCCGGATATGAGTATTCCGATAAACAGCCAGCCCGCAACATCCTTAAGCAGATCACCGAACGCGAAGCTCATGCCGTCCCTGAATTTTTCACCAGGCCTCCGCTTTCCATGCATTTCATGGGCAGAACTGCAACAGGATGACCCGCAGGTTTCCAAAACCGGAGCCTCTCCACTTTCCTTCGGCTGAATATGGTTTTCGCTGTCTTCACCGAAAAATGTCACGCTTATGCCGGTAAACACAGCCATAAGAACGGCAACAACCGGACGAATGATCGTCATCAGGGGGTCGAGCAGCGCATAGGTGACCGCAATCGCGTCCTTGCCGGTTTCAGGTGTAGAAATAAGGAAAGAAGCGAGCGCGCCTTTTCCTGCGCCCTGTTTCCTGAGGCCCGCAGCTGCAGGAAGCACCCCGCAGCTGCACAGCGGAATGGGAACACCGAGCAATGCCGCCTTGAGGACGCTGCCGATACCTCTGCCGCTCAGATGCCTTGCCACGAAATTGTCGGGAAGAAAAGCCTTGAGCAGGCCGGACATGAAAAACCCGAGCAGCACGAAAGGCGCTGAATCGAGCAATACTTTCCAGGATGCGAGAAAGACGCTGTTTACGATGCTGATGGTTTCGTTCATTTCCGGTTTTTTTATAACCAATGGATTATCATATGAAAATATATTCATATTTAAGACAAAAAAAAAGGGTTCATTCGAGCACATGCTCCGAGGCCATGGTTATCAAACCGGAAACATGGGCGTCATCAAGGCTGTAGAGCACATTTTTCCCTTTTTTCCTCGACTTCACGATCTTGGCGTCCCTCAGCACCCTCAACTGATGGGAAACCGCAGACTGGTTCATTCCAAGGATCGAGGTCAGGTCACAGACACAGAGTTCCGCATGATAGAGAACACTGAGGATCCTGATTCTTGTATGGTCCCCGAGCACCTTGAAAAGCTGCGTCAACCCTTCGAGAAGCTCTTCACCGGGCAAGCTGGAACGCATCTTCCCGACGATGTCGGGATGATTGCACTTTTCCAGACAACCGTCCACATTTTTATGATCGACTGTTTTCATCATAATCGAAGGTTTACCTGAAGAGTAATAAAAAGTGAACTTCCATCAAAACCCGGTACAGTCACTCCCCCGCCCTTCCTCCGCCATGTTCAGTTGAGCGAAGGAATCGTCCTGATAACGGTCTGACTGTGCACAGCCTTGATGTTGGAAAGATCGTTGACCACGGCTGCAGACTGGTTGAGAATTACATCCCGCCCGGGATTCCTGGTCGAATCAGGTTCATGCAGCCATTGTTTTTCGATCTGTTTGATCGATTCCGATTCCGATTTGAAAGCGGTTTCCTGCAGCGAGACGGCTTTCTTCCTGCGGATCTGATCCAGGACGCCCAAATCACGCAGGTAGGACTGGTACTCGCGGTTTTTCGCCGTCCTCTCCCTGAATTTCAGGCGAAGCATGGCGATATCCTCGGCAGTGACATCTCCGATCGGCTGGAAAAATGAACGGGAAATACTGTTCCACGGCAGGCTGCTCGGATAGGTGTCCTCCCCGATCGTCGTCGTGTCGATCATCGACGGCATCGCGATGTCCGGGACGACGCCCTTGTGCTGCGTGCTGCCGCCCGATACGCGGTAGAATTTCGCGATCGTCAGCTTCA
>CAIYPU010000151.1 GCA_903928225.1 uncultured Chlorobiaceae bacterium | reverse complement strand
TCGTTTTATGGTGTCCTGCCCGGAATTTGTGAGTTGTCATTAATTTTACAAGGCGTCAATCGGCGGGGGGTTGCGTTGTCCGGCAATGCCTTGTCGGCAATATGAGATAAACGGAAGATACCTGAAACCATAAAGCGCTTGCCGTTGTTCACTTGACAGGGAGATAAATACGCCAGGGTCATTTTTTCACGACACACACCAGAGGAGAAAGAATATGATACAAGAGGGAAGCAAGGCGCCTGATTTCACCCTGCCGGATTCGGAGGGCAGAAATGTATCGCTCTCTGATTACGCGGGCAAGCGGGTGCTGCTGGTTTTTTATCCGGGCGACGATACGCCGGTCTGCACGACCCAGCTTTGCAGCTATCGCGACAACTACACCGAGTTCACGAAACGGGATATCACCATCCTCGGCATCAGCCTGAACACCGTGGAATCCCACAAGCGGTTCGGCGAGAAGCACACGCTGCCGTTTCCCCTGCTCAGCGACAGCGGCAAAACGGTCAGCAGGCTCTATGACGCGCTGGATTTTCTCGGCTTGTCGAAGCGTGCCTATGTGTTTATCGATGAAACCGGTACGGTGCGGCTCGCCTTCAACGATCTGCTTCCGGTTTTCTATCAGGAGACGCGTGACCTGCTGGCAAAAATCGACGCTATGAAATAAATCATTGCCATGCTCAGCGGGAAAGTGCATACCATCGTTCTGCTGGTCACCCTTCTGTCGTTACCGGTCAAGGTTAACGGTGAAGAGTCCGGGATGCTCCGCCGATATGATTTTTCCAGGCAACCTTCGCGAGTGCTTGTCTTGCCGTCATCACTTCGTGAACTTTCAGGAATTGCCGTAACTGATGATGGAAGGCTGTTTGCCCACGATGACGAAGTTTCAACGCTTTATCAGCTTGATCCTGCTGATGGCAGGGTGCTGAAAACGTTTCATGCCGTGATAGATCACTGGTTCGGCAAAGGGAAGATCGAGGATGATTTCGAGGACATGGCCATAGCCGGCAGGCGTTTTTTCCTCGTCACCAGCAAAGGCACTCTCTATGAGTTCAGTGAGGGCCGAGAGGGAGAAAGGGTTGACGCCAGGGTTATAAAAACCGGACTGGGCAAAAACCATGAGGTTGAAGGATTATGTTACGACCCGTCGGACCGGACGCTTCTTATAAGCTGTAAAAGCTGGTCGGTTCATGGCACGAAACAGAAGGTCAGGCCCGTTTTTGCTTTTTCCATCACGACGATGTCTCTTCTGCGACAGCCGCGTTTTCTGATAGATGCCGGAAAGGTGGCAGAAAAGGCCGGGAGCGCGGGTTTTCATCCTTCAGCAATGGCAAGGAGCCCCTTTTCAGGCAATTATTTCGTGCTTTCAGCCAAATCCCGGATCATTGCGGAACTGCACTCCGCTGACGGTTCTCTTCTTGGTGTCTCCAAACTGCAACCGTCAGTTCACCCGCAACCGGAAAGTATGTCGTTTCTTCCTGATAAAACGCTGCTTATTGGTGATGAGGGTGATTTTCGGGGGAAGATTTCTGTTTACAGAGTAAAAAAATGATGGTATGCCGTTTTGAAGTACTAAGTCAGGAGTGCCTGTCGAAATACATTATTTTATAATTCAAGTATTTGCTAATTTTAACTGTAATGACGTGTTTTCTCAATACTGCCGTCATCGAGTTCTTCCGGGCCACCTTTACTCTTGTCGATCTTCTTGATAGCCATCAGGATGTTGTTTTTATCCTGTCCGAGAGCCCGGCAGATTTATTATCTAAACGTAACCATGCTTATGAAATCATTGTTCAAAGGTGTTTCATGCGCTCTTGCGGTTTCCTGCACTTCCATGATTTGTGGTGTTGCCGCTACCGCCCAACCTGCCAAATTGCCTTTCGAAACGATTTCCGGACATACAACCGTCACCGCAGTCCCCGGTTCGGAGTACAAAGCCAGTCCTCTGCATACCCTTATCTTCGGGACGCACTGGCGTTCTTTATGGACAACTTCCATCGAAATTTCCGTTCTCGATCTCGGAACATTTGCCGGAGGCCTGAAACCAATCGAAAAAGGGGGCGGGTTCCAGACGGCACGTTTGAGTTTCAGGGGTGCTGACGGGAAACAGTACAGATTCAGGACACTTGACAAGGACCCGTCGAGGGGGATGCCACCAAAACTTCACAATACCGTTGTTTCTGCTGTGGTCCAGGATCAGGTCAGCAGTTCGAACCCGGTATCGGGCCTTGTTATTCCTCCACTTCTCGATGCTGCAGGCGTCTATCATGTCGTTCCCGATATTTTCGTAATGCCGTATGACCGGGAGAAACTGGGAGCATATTACGATGAATTTGCAGGCCTTGTGGGTACTCTCGAAGAATACCCTGAGTCAGGCGATGTCGGATCACCGGGGTTCATGGGTGCCGATGTCGTTTCCGGAACATACAAGATGTTCAAGAACCTCGAAGAGGACAGTGCAAACAAGGTCGATGCGAAAGCATATCTGCGAGCCAGACTGATAGACCTTTTTGTCGGTGATTGGGACCGGCATTCCGCACAGTGGCGCTGGTCCGGCTACCGAAGGGATGGATATATGACCTGGCAGCCTATTCCGAGCGACAGGGACAATGCTTTTTCCCGCCAGGACGGAATTTTTTCATGGATTATCAAGCAGGTTATTCCTCAGGTCGAAGGTTTCGGAAGCACCTATCCCGATATCAAGTATCTGAGCTGGTCCGGAAAGTCGCTTGACCGAAGGCTTTTTTCAGCTATAAGCAAGCCTGAATGGGACGACGTTACCCGGGAATTGAAAGAGAAGCTTACTGACGACGTGATCCATAAGGCTGTTACAAGAATGCCTGCGGCAATGTACGAGAAAGAAGGGCGGAAGCTTGAGAGCGATCTTCGTTCTCGACGGGATCTTCTCGGTGATGCATCGAACGAGCTCTACCTTCTTAACGCCGAAGATGTTGATATTTTAGCCAGCGACAAAGCGGAACTCGCCGAAGTGCACAGGCTCGTTAACGGACAGGTGGATGTTTCCGTCTTGCAGAAACGGGATTCGCTCCCTTCCGGGCGGCTTCAGGTTTTTCACCGTATTTTCAGTCCACAGGAAACCAATGAAATCCGACTCTACCTTCGGGGTGGCGACGACCATACTGTTATCGACGGACCGGTTTCAGCCGGAGGCATCAAGTTGAGGGTCGTCGGTGGAGGTGGAGCAGACCGTTTTGAAGACCGTTCATCGAAGCCGTTATCCGGCAAGGACGGGGTTGGCAAGATGACGTACTTCTATGACAAAGGAGAACATTCTGAATTCATTGGTTCGAAATATACCGCTATTGACCGCCGCAAGGTCAAGGCTGAACCTGACAATGACCGTGACCGTTATGATTTCAGGCCGCGCGATTCGGGCAGGGAGGTCGTGGCTGATCTGACAGGCCTTAAACCTGATTATTCTTCCGACTACGGTCCCTACCTCGGTTGGGGTGTCACGATCCAGGACTATGGTTTCCGGGTTGAGCCTTACCGCTACAGCATGAAAATCAACGGCGGCATTGCTCCTTTTACCGATTTTCGTTACCAGCTCGCATACTCCGGCGATTTCAGGACCTTTTTTCCAAACACCAGCCTTTTACTTGAAGCATCAACTTCCGGGATAAACACGATCAATTTTTATGGCCTCGGGAACGAGCACTATTATCGTGGAACGGGTTTGACCGAGGATAATTTTGAGATCGCAAACCAGATGACTACGGTCAGGGCGTCCCTGAGATACCCGACTGACAGGAAATACTACTGGAGCGCGGGTGTAGGAGCTAAATGGGTCGATCTCGATATCACGCCCGGTTCTTTTGCAGACGTTCATCGCGCCCAAATACCCGGAATCGATGATACTTTCGCAGGAAGTTTGCATATTGGGTTCCATTACGATTCCCGGGACAGCGGAGATTTTATCGAACTCTCTCCGAGAAAACAGGCCGGACGGCTTGTCGGAACGGAACGCAGAGGCAATACTGCCGCATTGTCCGGCATGCTTGTGGATATGGAAGTTGCGCACTACCCGGAATTTTTCGGGAATGCAAATTCCTTTACCAAACTTCGCGGCGAGGTCCGCAAATACATTCCATTCTCCGCCAAAGGGTATTCCAGGTTGGTGTTGAGGGTTGGCGGCGAAAAGATCTGGGGGAACTATCCATTCTGGGAAGCCGCATATCTGGGCGGTTCCACCTCTCTCAGGGGTTATGACCGCGATCGTTTTGCCGGTGATGCATCGGTTTATGCCGGTTCCGAACTTCGTCTTTATGCAGGCAAGTTCAAATTTCTTGTGCCGGTTATATTCGGTCCCATTGCCTTTCTGGAAACCGGCAGGGTTTTCACTGAAGGGGAAGATTCATCCGCCTGGCATACCTCTGCGGGTGGAGGTTTATGGTTCGGCTTTGTCGAGTCGCGTTACAGCGCAAGTATCGTCTACGGTCACGGTTTCGATGACGGAAGGATTATCGATGGAAGTGGCATCTATCTGCGGGCAGGGTTCAGTTTCTGATGTTTAGAATCAGAAAAAACCGGGGTTCAAAACTCCGGTTTTTTCTTTTTTGCCTGTTTTGCTGATATTTACTGAAAAAAATCACGGGCACTCCGAAAATATGCAGTTTCATTTCAGGACTTTCAGGAAGATACTTGCTGCGCTCTCTATAACGGCCGACTATCTTTCAGCATTTCTTGCATATTTTCTTCTTATGACCGTAACCGGGAACATCCTTCTCGGAACCGATCCTTTTTTTGATTTCCTCTCTTTTCTCCGATTTTTTGCAATCGCCGTTGTTTCATCTGTAGCCGTCGGTTTTGCAAATCTCTATGCAGTCGTTCCCCTGGCAAGAAAATCCGGTTTTTTCGTATCGGTATTTTCCGGAGTGTTGATCTACGTTGCTTCAGCTCTGGCTGGAATAATGTTTGTTGCGATTATGGAGCGTGCTGTCATGAACGTGTTCAATGCCGGTTACAGGGATTTTTATGCAGAGAGCATTTTTTTTATCCGTTTTGAATTTTTGCCACTGACACTGTTCCTTTTCATAGTTTCATTCCCGATCAGGATCATTCATGTCATTGCTGAACGTATAGGCCAGAAAAACATCATTGATGTGGTTTTTGACCGCTACCGTGTCCCGCATGAAGAAGACCGGGTATTCATGTTCATGGACCTCCATGCCTCAACCGCTGCAGCTGAAAAGCTCGGACATTTGCGTTACCATCAGATGCTCGATGAAGTTTTCCATGATATATCCGATGTTATCGCACAATATCATGGTGAGGTTTACCAATATGTCGGCGATGCTGTTGTCGTTACCTGGGACATAAACACCGGTACGGAAAAAATGAACTGTGTCCGCTGTTTTTTCGATATACAGGCGGTCATGAACGGGATGGCTGAAAAATATTGGAATGCATATGCTTTCAAACCATGGTTCAAAGCCGGAATACATTCCGGTAAAGTCATCGCAGGTGAAGTTGGGGATCTGAAAAAGGAGATTGCCTATCATGGTGTGGCAGTCAATATCGCCTCAAGGATCCAGGCGTCCTGCCTTGATTACAATGCCCCGCTTCTTGTATCGGAAGAACTTTTTCTTTCATTTCCGATCTCAGGCCTTCAGCAGATAAAGAGCGAGTTCATTGGCTGTATAAACGTCAAGGGCCGTGAGAACAGGATATGTCTCTATCGTATCGACCCCTGAACTATTTTTTTACATCGGCCATTTCAAGAATGCCAGCGTATACAGGATAATGGAGATCAGGAGTCCTGCCATGAAAATATCATAAGATATCCTGAGAAAGCGGTATTTGTAGTCCAGCACCTTTCCAAGGAAATAGGTGTCGCGTATCATGTTGTCGATATAGTATTCCTTGTCGTTGAGCATTTCTTTCATGCCCCACTCGAATTCATCGAGCCTGAGGTTGATGAACGTTCCGAAAAAAAGGAGATTTGCCTTGCGTTCCCGAATGGAGTCTTTCGTCGTGTTTGTTCTCGTTATTTTGGGTCTTGTGGCGAGAACGGATGTGATGATTGTGGCGACGCAGCTCAGAAGGAGCACGAAGGTGGGGAGCATAAGCTGAGGAAACTCGTCCAGTTTTCTGACAAGAAGGGAGATGATGATCGAAAAAATCAGCGAATTCGTCTGGATCATGATGTTGGCTTTGTGGTCAACAATCGCACTGAAATCGACATGGTTTCTTGAGGAGGTCCGGTAATAGACCTCCATATTTCTTTCGAGACCCCGTTCCCGATCGGGTTCGTTCTTTTTTCTCTGTTTTTTTTTCTCTTCGGTTTTATCGCTACTGTCTGCAGTTTCTTCTTTACTCGTTTTTTTTCTCAGGCGCTGGTAAAGATCGACCAGGTTCTTCTGCCGTTCGGTGTTGAATTTCTGGATGGCGTAATCAGTATGGAAAGGGTTCTGCCGGAAAAAAGCGATATTCAGTTCCATCCATTCAATATCGGTGAATGTGCGTTTTTCCCTGGTTTCGATTTCAATTCTGACAAGTTCGCTTTTTTCCCTGTAATCCGATTTACCCAGATGAGAAAGATCGGCGTCGCATAATATCGCTTCACGCAGATTTTCAGGGCGCTGGGGTAGTTTGGTCGAAAGGATGCATCTGCACACAAGCTCGATAGCATCCTCGGGATGCCCTTTATCCTTGAGAAATGCACGGGCGATTTCTGCACTTTTCTCTTCATGGTTCGCTTCAGCGAACAGACAACCGGTATCATGGAACCATGCGGCAAGGAAGACGGTTTCCGATTCAACGGCCGATAAATTCATGCCTGCCGCTATTTCCCGGCTGGTTTCCACCGTTTCCAGGGTATGGACGTAGTTATGGTACAAACACCAGTCAACATTGTTTTCTCTGAAAAGTGCACGCACGTAATCAGCAGACTGGTCTTCAATCGACATTATTTTATCCATGAAAGCCGTAGATTATTGCGATTTGGTGTTTATTCGAGACAATCAGACCGACTTTTTTCTTAAACATGAAGCTCAATTTAAGCGTTCACCATCGTCAAAGTCATTTCCAGCGTTTTTTCAATGACGTTTTGCCATCTTGCACCGTCAGGCTGCTCATGCTTTTGCTGGTACTGTTTCCCGCTGTTGCGCCAGCTTATCCCTGTGCTGAAACATTTTCAGACGATCTGACCGGTTTCTCTCGGGATTTCGGGCGGATTTTTTCGGCGCCGGCACATTTCGATGGCGATGACTGGCTTGTCATTACAGCGGTTGCAGGAGCGGCAACCGCTTCAGCGTTTTTTCTCGATGAACCGGCAAGGGATTACGCCCAAAGCCATCATACCCCATTTCTCGATTCGGCCATGCCGCTGGGAGACACCTATGGCCGGCTACCGACCGGATACGGTATCGGCTCAATCATTTACCTCGGGGGTCTTCTTGCGGGTGCCGAAGATGTTCGCCTTACCGGGAGAGCGGTTATCGAAGCCCATACGTTTGCCATGATGATCACCGGGGTTCTGAAAGCCACCGTCGGACGAAGCAGGCCGTTCAGGAACGAAGGGAATTCCGTTTTTTCCCTGTTCAGCTTTGAAAATGCCAACTGGTCATTTCCTTCAGGTCACGCGGCATCGTCTTTTGCGATTTCTTCCGCTCTCAGCTCCAGGATTCATAGGCCCTGGGCAAGTGCGGGACTGTATGCGCTTTCCACATTCACCTGTATGCAGCGGGTCTACGACGACAAGCACTGGCTTTCCGATACTATTGTCGGAGCGGCTATAGGAACGGCTGTCGGACTGGCCGTCGGTCATCTGATCAACAAGGAAGAAAACGAGAGAAACCAGGGCGGGGCTGTTCTCGAAGAGCCTTTTCCCCTGGCCAGTTTTACGATAAGATTTTAAGGGAGGATCATGATCCTGAAATGATCTTGTCAATTTTTTCGCCCAGCTCCTCGAGGTTGAACGGCTTGGTGATATAGTCCGCAGCGCCGAGCTTAAGCCCTTTTTCGCGGTCTTCGCAGGTATCTTTTGCCGTGAGCATGATGAGCGGTATCGAGCTCCAGGCCGAAGAGCCCTTTATCTGTTCGGTGAGGGTAAAGCCGTCTATTCCCGGCATGGCGATATCGACCACAAGCAGATCGATTCCGGATTGGGTTTTCAGGATTTCCAGTGCCGCTTCTCCGTCTCCGGCCGTAAGGACGTTGAATTTTTTCCCGAGGTTATGGGCGAGAAGGCGCCTGATGTTCGGCGAGTCGTCAACGATGAGAATGGTCTGTCTATCCATGGGTAACGGCATTTTGATCAGGGTTTCAGGTATTTTCCGACGATCTGGAGGATGGTGTTCGGTTCGACGGGCTTGGTGATGTAAGCCTGGGGGACCAGATGCTCCCCTTCGACCATTTCATGCGCCTGGGCACGGGCCGTGAGGAAGATGAAGGGAATTTCCCTCAGCTTTTCGTCCAGAAGCAGCTGCTCGCGGAACTGCATGCCGTTCATCCCCGGCATCATGATGTCGCAGAGGATGAGCCCCGGAGGGTCCGCCTTGCAATGTTCGAGCGCTTCGAGCCCGTTCGATGCCTCGGCTACGGTATATCCCGCCTTGTTGAGGATATAGCCGATAAGCCTTCTCGAATTCGGCTGGTCGTCGGCGAGAAGAATGGATTTTCTTCCGGCAGTCATGCTGCACTCTCCTTTTCTGCGTTCATGAGGGGCAATTGTATGGTCACCTTCGTTCCTTCGTGAAGCCTGCTCGACACGCTGATCCTGCCGTCATGCGCTTCTACGATCTCTTTGACTATTGGCAGGCCAAGGCCTGTTCCTTCGATCTCTTCGCCCGGTCGGTGCACCCTGTAGAATTTTTCAAATATCTTTTCGATGTCTTCTTCCGGGATACCCCTGCCGGTATCCTCGACAGTGATCAGCATATCTCGGTCGTCGTATTTCATCGAGACCGAAACCGTACCGCCCTGGGGCGTGAATTTCAGGGCGTTCCCGATGATATTGATAGCCGCCTGCTTGAGCGCGTCCGGATCCGCGCAGACCTGGACGGACGGGGTTTGCACATCGAGTTTCAGGACGATTTTTTTTTCCTCCGCCCTTATTTTCAGTGAACGGCAGACTTCTGCAAGTGTGAGCGACGGATCGATTGCGGTTTTCTTGTAGGAAACCCTGCCGGAATCGATTTTAGAAATCATGAGCACATCTTCGATCAGCGTTGACAGCCGTTTGCTTTCGTCGTGGATGATCTGCAGGAACTCGAAAAGCGTTTCCCGGTCGAGCTCGTCGATATCCTGCATGATCGTGCTGGTGAAACCGAGGATGGAGAACAGCGGCGTCCTCAGTTCGTGCGAGACCGTCGAAATGAAATCGTTTTTGAGCCTGACGTTTTCCCTGATGAGGTACTCCGAGCGTTTCTGTTCCGAGATGTCGCGGATGATGCCGACGAAGCGGCGGTGGTGGGCGGTGGTGAATATTGTCGAACTGACATGCACGTCTATGAGGAGGCCATGCTTGGTGACGATCTGCGTTTCGAAGCGTTCGACATGCTGCTGAAGGGCTTTATGGAAATATTCGCCTGCCGCGGTCCGCCGGTCTTCGGGATAAAGCTCCGTGATGTTCATCCGGCAGAGCTCTTCGGGAGAGTAGCCGAAAAGCTGCAGCGCCTCCCTGTTCCACTCCACGAGGGAACCGGTGTCGATATCGGCCACGATGATCGCATCGGGGATCGCCTGGAAGAGGTTGTGGTATTTTTTCTGGTTGTCGTGCAGCCGCTCTTCGACCTGCTTGCGTTCCGTGATATCGATGACAAGCCCCCTCAGCCCCGACCTGCCGTGCCGGTCGGTGATCGGGGCGGTATAGACCAGGACGGGAAAACGGGTGCCGTCGTTTTTTATGGCGATATATTCGTGGCTTGTCGAAAAGAGCTCCTCGCTTTTTTCTTTCAGGTTCGCAACTATTCCGGGTCTTTCCTCCGGAGCGAAAAACCGCAGAGCATGGATCCCTTTGCGGAGATCTTCCTGCCGGTAGCCGAATGTGCTGAAACCGGCCTTGTTCGAGTAGGTGATATAGCCCTGGTTGTCGGATTCGAAGACCGGCTGCGGCAGGAAATCGCTCAGGTCCCTGAAGCGTTTGTGGCTTTCCGCCAGCTCTTCGCGGCTGTTCTTGACGGAGGTGATGTCCTGCAGGAGGGCGAGGACATGGGTGACGTTGTCGGTCGTGCTGAAAATCGGGCTTACAATCGCGTGCACCCAACCCTGTTCGCCTTTTTTCCCTTT
>CAIYPU010000150.1 GCA_903928225.1 uncultured Chlorobiaceae bacterium | reverse complement strand
CCATGCTTGCGGTCGACGAAAAGGTCCACCGCATTGCGCTTCTCGTCGATGCGTGCATTGAGGGCGCCGGGCCGGTAAAGCGCGCTCATAGCGATGATATCGCCGATCTGTGTTGGCTGCAGGCGGGTCATGTAGCTCTGCATGCCCGATGATTCAAACTGGAAAATGCCCGCCATCTTGCCGTCCTGGAAAATCCGGAAGGTCTTCCTGTCGGTCATCGGGACTTTTTCAAGATCGATATCCATACCATGCCGTCTTTTAATCAGCCTGAGGGTTTCGTCGATGACCGCCAGTGTTTCGAGGCCGAGATAATCGATTTTCAGGAGCCCCGCCGTTTCGATCCAGTTCTTGTCGAACTGCGTCACCACCTGTTTTTCCTCGTTTTCGTCAGCAGATTTCCCTTTCGATGGTTCCTCTTCGTCAAGGTCGATTTCATCCGCGAACTTCCGGACCTCGGTTTCAATCTTGTTCGAAACATAGAGCGGGACCTGCTCTTCGAGCGGCCCATCGGTGATCACGACCGCGCCTGCGTGCATCGAAACGTTCCTGGCCCTGCCTTCCAGAGCACGGGCATACTCCAGCAGCTGACGGTTTTCCGGAGTACTTTCGGCATACTGCCTGAGCTCCTTGACTTCGCTCAATGCTTTTTCAAGCGTCGTACCGGGCCTGCCGGGCACAAGCTTCGCAAGGCGGTCGACAACCGGAAGAGGCACCTCGAGCACCCTGCCGGCATCGCGGATGGCTGCTTTCGCACCGAGCGTACCGATGGCTATAACTTTGGCCACACTTTCATCACCGTATTTTTCAACGGTATACTCGAGAACTTTCTGCTTGCCGACGGGCGTGAAATCAATATCGATATCGGGCATTGAAAGCCTCTCGGGGTTCAGAAAACGCTCGAAGAGCAGCTTGTACCTGAGCGGGTCGATACGGGTTATCCCGGTCAGGTAGGCGACAATGCTCCCCGCTGCCGAACCGCGGCCCGGGCCGACTGAATAGCCAAGCCTCCTCGAAGCGGCTATCAGGTCGCTGACGATGAGAAAGTAGGAGCTGAACCCCATTTTTTCGATGACACCAAGCTCGAACTCGATCCTCTCTTTAACCTCTTCCCCGGTGATGCCATCGGCCTCACTGCCTGCATATTTCTCCTTCGCTCCTTCCCAGGTCAGGTGCCGGAGGTACTCCGCCTCGTCCTGAAACCCTTCCGGAAGAGGGAAATGAGGAAGGACCGGTTCTTTTTCCGTAAATGCGTACGTGCATTTTTCCGTGATCTGCAGGGTGTTTGCAAGCTCGCCATGCTCATCGCTGAACAGCATCCCCATCTCGTCAGCCGTCTTGAGATAATGATCGTTTCCTGGAAGAGCGTTGAGGTTGGGGCTGGAAAGCTTTTCCTTGTTCCGTATTGCAGCCATCGCCCGGTAGCATCCTGAATCCTTGCGTTCAAGGTAATGCACGTTGTTTGTGGCAACCAGTGGAATACCGAACGATTCCGCGAGGGCAACGGTGTCCCTGTTCAGTTTTTCATCGAACGGCATGTTGTGGCGTTGCAGTTCGAGGTAGAAGTTGTCGCCGAATATCTCGCGGTAATATGCCGCGAAACGTTCGGCCTCCTTCGGGGAACCGGCAAGCAGTTCCCTGCCTATTCTCCCTGAGCTGTAGGCAGAAAGGCAGACCAGTCCATCGTTGTGCAGCTCGAGCATCCTGCTTTCGATATGCGGCATGCCGTGCACGAAACCGTCTTTTGCCGCCCTCGACAACAGGATGCTCAGGTTCCTGTACCCGGCATCGTTCCGGACCAGAAGGACAAGCGACGGTGATGCTCCCGGCCTGGAAAGCTGATGCATGTCGGATTCGAGCAGCAGCAGTTCGCTTCCTATTATGAGTTTCACACCGGCATTTTTTGCCTCGTTGAACAGTTCCGGCATGTTGAACATCGCGCAGTAATCGGTCACCGCGATGCTTTTCATGCCAAGCGAAGCGGCTGCAGCAAAAAGCTGGCCCGCAAAAATCGGGCTGCTCTGCATGGAATAGTGGGTATGGACGTGGAGATGAACGAAATCCATAAGTAAACGATGAACCTTTTGCTGCTTGTGCAGATACTTTCACAACCTCATTCGGACCGGTCCTGCCCGGCACCGTGACGAATTCCGAAAAAACCGCAGTCATGGACGGGCTGCAACCCGTTTTTCCGGGTTATCACTGGAACAGGCAATAAATATAATCCTTGTTCATCTGAAAAACCGGAAACGACGCTTATTCGAAAAGATTTCCTGAAAAACATCTGCCGGGTTGCCACACTTCTGCAATAACGGTAAAAGACCTTTCCATAATCTTGAAAACTCTTTCCGTAAAACGATCTGACGGCAGGGCATCATCTTTCCTTTTTGCAGCAGCTGTGGTCATTCCTGCAGGGTAAGGGCTTATTTTTCGGCAATCTCCTCCCCCTGTTATGGCTGTAAAGCTTTTTTTCTTATACTGTAAGAATAACCTGCCGAAACCATTCGAAGAAAATAAAATTTGGAGCAGAACACCTTTAACCAGTGCCCGATCTGCGGGTTCCCGCTTACCGCAGAAAGCGCTGTATGTCCCCGATGCGGAAACGATATACTCGAAGAGATCTCGTCGCTTGACCAGGATTCTAGGGATATACACACGCACAATATCGAAGAAAAAAAGGCTGCCTGGTATTCCCGCAGCCTGACGGACCTGCTTGAACCTGCCGGACCGGATGCCCAGCCCGTAAAGGGAAAAATACCGCCGGTTGAAGCAATTCCCCGTGAAATTCCGGGCGGCATCAACACCGAAGTGCTTCGCAGCGCTTCAAGGACAACCCTGCTGCACGACAATGCCTCAAGGAAGCGGTGGTGGAACGCGTTGAGCCCCGACTGGAAAGAGGTCGTCAAATCGTCCCTGAAAATTTCAAGGGAACCATCCGACCAGGATTTGCTTGATTTTCTCCAGGTTACTCAGCTCAGGTGCGACAGCCGCAGGATTCATGACCTGCTGCCGGTCAGTGTACTTGAAAACCTTCAGCAGCTTCGCTGTGACGAATCTCCCGTCGCCGACCTGGCTCCGCTCGCCGGACTCGGCAAGCTGCAGCGGCTTTATGCATTCGATTGCGACTTCTCTTCTCTTGAACCGCTGAAGAACATTCTGAGCCTGAAACTGCTCTGGGTATCGAGTACGCAGGTTTCCTCCCTTGAGCCGTTGAAAAATCTCGTGAACCTCGAGGAACTGTACTGCTCGGAAACGCTTGTTGAGGACCTGTCACCGATAGCCGAACTGGTAAACCTTGAAAAACTGAGCTGTTACAAAACGGGGATATCATCGCTCGCTCCTCTTTCGAAGCTTGAAAACCTCATAGAGCTCGGGATCAACAATACCGGCATTTCCGATCTGGCCCCCATCTCGGGCCTTTTGAACCTTGAATACCTCCGGTGCAGCAAAACAGGCATCGAGACGGTCGAACCGCTCAGAGGCCTGACAAGCATCAGGGAACTCAGCATCGCATTTACCCCACTGGAGAACATCGATGCCCTGGGATGCCTCACCGACCTCGAAGAGCTCGATATATCCCATACCCTCGTCACCTCGATCGAACCACTCATGCACCTGAAGCAGCTTGAAAAAATCGAGCTTTCGGGTAGCACAATTCCGAGAACGGAAATAGAGCGTTTCATCGAGCTTCATCCCGGTTGCGATGTCCTGATCAAGCCCTGAGGGTGGGAAACGGAAGAAGCGGGCATCATAACCCGCTTCCACTGCTCTCTGCAAATCCACTGCAATGCTTTTCAC
Source organism: uncultured Chlorobiaceae bacterium (assembly GCA_903928225.1). Classification (GTDB taxonomy): domain Bacteria; phylum Bacteroidota; class Chlorobiia; order Chlorobiales; family Chlorobiaceae; genus Chlorobium. Next base: position 53,510 of record CAIYPU010000150.1, on the reverse strand, counting down.
GGGACCTCGGAGGTCCAGTTATCGGCCTTTACTTCAGGCCAGCGTACCGAGCTGACGGAACGAATCGTCCTCGATCCTGCTGTGGAGGCTGTTACCATGGGCATCCATGGTAACAATCGCCGGGAACGAATGCACCTCGAAATGCCACATCGCTTCAGGAACGCCCATCTCTTCGAGGAAATCGACCCCGGTTACTTTTTCGATGCACTTTGCATAATATTGAGCGGCCCCGCCGATGGCATTGAGATAAACTGCCCCGTAATCCTCGAGCCCTTTCAGGGTTTTCGGTCCCATGCCGCCCTTCCCGATAATCGCGCGTAATCCGAGTTTCCTGATGACGTCGGCCTGGTATGGCTCCTCCCTGATCGATGTTGTCGGTCCTGCAGCGGTAACCCGGTAGCTACCGTCACCGTCTTTCAGGACGACCGGTCCGCAATGGAAAAGAATGCCGCCTTCGGTGTCGAGGTGCTCCGGCAGGTCGTTGTGCATCATATGATGGTGAAACGCATCGCGTCCGGTATGCATAGGACCGTTCACAATCACCATGTCTCCGACTTTGAGGCTTCTTACCTGCTCTTCGGTAAGGGGGGCCTGCAGGACAATCTCGCTGCCAGTCAGGGGTATGCCTTCACCTGACGACATGCGGGAAATTTCCGAAGCGTCACGGTACTGCCAGGAGGTTATGGAACCGCTTGCCGGATCGACCAGGATGCCGAGGCGTCTGTATGCCCAGCAGTTGTAGGCTACCGAAACATAAAAACTTGCGGGAACCCTGTGTGATTTCCCGATCTTGCATCCCAGGAGGGTTGCTTTTCCGCCGAAGCCCATCGGCCCGATATCGAGCGTATTGGCTTTCCGGAGGATCTCCTGCTCGAGCAGGTCAAGTTCCACATCAGGGTTCCGGTCGTCAACCCGCCTGAAAAGCTGTTTCTTTGCAAGCTCGAACCCGCTCGTCCTGTCCCCGCCGATGCCGACGCCGATGAACCCCGGGCTGCATCCCTGGCCCTGGGCCTGGAAAACCGCGTGCAGGAGGCATTTGCGGACGCCGTCGATATCACGCGAAGCCCGGCCGAGACCGGGAATTTCAGCCGGCAGGGAGTATTGCATATTTTTGTTTTCACATCCCCCGCCCTTCAGGACCAGACGGACCTCGACGGCATTTTCAGCCCAGGGCTCGAAATGGATGACCGGAAAATGTTCGCCGATGTTGTTGCCGGAATTTTTTCCGGTTATCGCATCGACCGCGTTTGGACGGAGCTTGCCTGTTTTCGATACTTCGGCGACCGCTTCCCGGATATCCTTTTTCATCTGAAGCTGATCGACGCCGGATGGGGTGTGGATGAAAAAGGTCGGCATACCGGTATCCTGGCAGACAGGCGACACATTGTCCACCGCCATATCGATATTCACCGAAATAGCCGACATGGCAAGTCCCGCCCTGGATGACGGGTCCTCATTCGAGATCGCGTCCGACAATGCCACCCTGACGTCACTGGGAAGGTTTGCCGACGTTTCGGTGATAAGCGCAATGATTGAATCCCTGAAATTTTTCATAAACCGGATGCTCTGATATTGTGGAAACTTGTCGGTTGATTGTCAGTCGGAAACGATTTTGTCGGCGGCCTGCTCTTTGACAAGCAGGACGGGAACGCCGGAAGAGCGGAAAACCTCCTCTGCCACGCTTCCCATGATAAGCCTTGTGAGCCCGGTTCGGCCATGGGAACCCATTATGATAAGATCAGCTCCCCAGGATGCTGCATGGTCGGATATGACCTTGTGGGCCTCTTCTCCCTTGAGCATGAAAATATCGGCGCTCAGCCCTTTCTTTTTCTCGGTCATCAGCACCCGGGAAAATTTCTCGGGAATACCCTCTTCATGCTCCGCACCCGTCATTTCGGGAGACACCTGCGCATCGGTTTTCTGCTGAGGGTTATTCGGAGTGGCGATATTGAGGAAACGGACATGTGCCCCGACCCTGCGGGCGAATTCGACGGCATATCGGACAGCGTTGTCGGAAGTCGGAGAAAAGTCGGTAGGGCAGAGGATTTTTCCAAGTTGTATCATGGACGTAAATCAGGGCAAGGTTAAAGGAAAAGAACTCTCTCGAGAAACGTTGAATTTACATTTTTTTATACGGATTCCATCGCAACCTCAAGAATGACAGCCTTTTTCACGCCAACACTGCTCGTGAAGTTGCCCATCCTTTCCAACTCCCGTATATTGTTTCAGAGGCGACTGCAGCAAGCCCGACTCCCTTGAAGTCTGAACACATGGCCATGGACCCTCTGACACAGGCATTGAGCCACCCGGCAGCCTACCCTCACCCGACAGGGGTGGTTGACGTCGTCGAGACCCACATTTCCAGGATATTTCTTGCAGGACCATGGGCTTACAAGCTCAAGAAACCGGTCAACCTCGGGTTCCTCGATTTTTCAACCCTGGAGAAACGAAAGCGCTTCTGCAACGAAGAACTCCGGCTCAACCGCAGGCTTTGCCCCGAAATCTACCAGGCGGTCGTACCCGTGCTACGGTCAGGCAGTGAATTTTTTCTTGCCGGCAGCGAGAGGAAGGGAAAAGTTGTCGATTATCTGGTAAAAATGGTCCGGTTCGACCGGACGATGGAGCTTGACCGGATGCTCTCGAAAAAACTGCTCACGAGAGAACTTGTCGACAAAATCTCGCAAACCGTATCGGCGTTCCACAGCGCAATTCCATCCGCCCCGGAAAATACCCCGTTCGGCCTGCCCGATACAATCATCGGGCCGGTGCTGGCAAATTTCATCCATACCGGGGAAATCACAAAGGACCGCAAAGAGATCGAACTGCTTGAAAAACTTAAATCATGGACACTCAGAGAGCATGAACGCCTCTCCCCGCTCTTCCTCCTCAGGAAAAGCACAGGTTTCGTCCGTCAGTGCCATGGCGATATGCATACGGGAAACATGGTCCTGTGGCAGGGACGGATCTGCATTTTCGACTGCATCGAGTTCAACGAGGTCCTCAGCATGATCGACGTGCAGAGCGACCTTGCGTTTCTTTTCATGGACCTGAAGCACGGTGGAGAACCGGGGCTCGCATGGAGGCTGCTGAACAGCTACCTCTCCGATACCGGCGATTATTCCGCTCTGCCCCTTCTTGGCTACTATACCGTCTACAGGGCCATGGTGAGGGCAAAGGTGACGGCAATCCGTTATGCCCAGACGATGCATGAAAGGCCCGACAGCAGGGTGCTCGAGGAGCACCGCTCATATATCAGGCTTGCGGATGAGTGTAGCGGAAAACGACCGCCCATATTGCTGATCACCTGCGGGTTTTCCGGCAGCGGCAAAACCACCGTTTCCGCAGAAATCGCCTCGAAGCTCGAATGCCTGCACATCCGCTCCGACATCGAACGCAAGAGGATTGCCGGACTGGGACCGCTCGACCGCTGCCGCGAGGAAGGTGCCCTGAAGCTCTATTCAGAGGGATCGAACGACGAGACCTACCGGAAACTCCTTGAAATTACCAGAATTTCTCTCGAGGAGGGTATTCCGGTGATCGCCGACGCCACGTTCCTCGAGGAGGAAAAAAGAGCGTTGTTCCGGAAGGCTGCCGAAAAGGCGGGATGCCCCTTCAGGATACTCCGGTTCCATGCTCCTGAAGAGGTCCTGGCAGAACGGGTAAGGAAACGGCTGAAGGAGAACCGGGATGCGTCGGATGCCGACCTCGCCGTCCTGCGGCTTCAGCTGGAAAAGGGTGAGGGGTTCGGCGAAGAGGAAAAATCACTGGTGATCGATATCGAAACCTCCCATACGTTCGATGGTGAAGCCGCAGCCCGGAAACTGAAAACACTCATTTCCTGAACAGTCCCGGGCCCGGCGGCAATGCCGCCCTGCGCAAGGGGCCCCTTACCTGATCATGCCATAGCCGAAATGGATACCGTAACCGGCAAGGATACAGATCAGCGAAACAAAGACAACGAGTCCGATAACCTCGAAAAAACGGCTTCGGAACGGCCTGTTCCTGCAGACGGCGATATAGAAGCTGAAAAAGCCGGTAATGCAGAGCGCCGAAAAGAGGGTAATGCCGAAACAGATGAAAATATTGCTGAAAAGAAGGTACGGGAAAACAAGCAGCGCCACGATGATGATATAGGCGAAACCGGCGGATATGGCTGCTTTGAAAGGACTTCCGCCGGGCATTTCCGATCTTTCCGAGAAAAACCTCGAGGCACCCATGGCTACAGCGGCAGATAGACCGGCAACCATTGCCGTCAGGGCGACAAGAGCGCTGTCCTGCAGGGCGAAGGTAAGGCCCGCAACGATGCCGATCATTTCGACAAGCGCATTGTTGAACCCGAGCACCAGCGATGCCGTGGAGTTCATCAGGTCCTCGTCAAGAAGCGAGAGCAGTGCCTGCTCGTGCTCTTCCTCATCCCGGATGATCCCGTTGATCTCCTTGTACAAACCAGGTATCCTGCTGTAAAGGTCGTGGGATTTCTTTTCGGATTTCTCCATGAGCTTGATGCCGAACAGAAGGCCGAACACCGAACTGACAAACGCATAGAACCAGATCTTTACACGGCGGGGGCTGACATCTTTCTGGGTATAGTTTTTCCAGATGGAATAATGCCGCATTTCATCGTCCGCAATCTGCGCCATGATCCTGCGGTTCTTCACGCCGGTGATCCGCCCTGCCAGGTTCTTGTAGATGTAATGGTCGGTCAGCTCGTTCCTCTGGAAAATCACGGCTTCCCTTGATTCGAAATCTCTTCCCTTTTTCACGAATTCACTGGTTAATTGTTTTTGAATCTCCTCACCTGGAGAGTGTCGCAGCCTCGATCAGTTCGTTCATCCTTCCGAGAAACGCCGTCGTGGAATCGAGGCTTCCCTCGAGCATGAGCGCACCTTCGAAAAGCTGGTTCACAACGGTCCGGAGAAGCGGGTTGCTTTCATTGGCAATCAGCATGCCGGAAAGGTTCCTGATGATCGGGTGCGATGTGTTCACCTCGAGTATGCGTTTTCCGACAGGGACATCCTGCTGCATCATTTTCATCATCTTTTCCAGCTGGCTGTCGAAAGCGTTTTTTCCGCTCACCAGCGTTACCGGCGAACTGACAAGCCGGTGCGATTCCACGACATCCTCGACCCTGTCCCCGAGCGTCTCGCGGAAAAGCTTCAGGACCGGCTCCAGCAGGTTGCCGACAAGAGGTTCAGCCTGTCCCTCTTTGCGTTTTGAAAAATCAATATCCGCTTTTTCAATCGATTTCAGCGGCTTTTTATCATACTCGTGTATCGATGGCATCACAAACACATCGACAGGATCGCTGAGCAGCAGCACCTCGATCCCCATATCCTGGAAATATTCGAGGTTCGGATTGGCGAGAAGCTGCTCACGGTTCGCACCGGAGTGATAATATATCTCTTTCTGGTCTTCGGGCATCCTCACTGCATACTCCTTCAGGGTGACGAACTCGTCCTGACCTGTTTTCGTGCTTTCAAACCTGAGCAGTTCGATGAGTTTCTCCCGGTTGGTGAAATCCGTGTTCAACCCGATTTTCACAATCGGCCCGAAAGCCTTGTAGAAAGTCCTGAACTTTTCAGGCTGCTCCTTGGCAAGCTCCTCGAACCAGCCGAGGATTTTTCCGGTCAGGATCTGCCGGATTTTCGCAAGCACCGGGCTCGTCTGGACAACTTCCCTCGAAACATTGAGCGGCAGGTCTTCCGTATCGACAACGCCGGCGATGAACCGGAGGTATTCGGGCAGCAGGTCGCGGCACTCGTGCTGGATCATCACCTTTCGGACATAGAGCTGGGGACCGCGGTTCTCGAGCTCGCTCTGGCGGTACAGCAGGTCCATGGGCGCTTCTTTCGGCAGGAACAGGAGGGCCTTGAACGCCACCGCACCTTCGACGGAAACCTGCAGGTAATCGAGGGGGTCCTGATAATCGCCTGCGATGAATTTGTAAAATTCCGCGGCATCAGCCTCTTTCAGCTCGTTTTTGGGCCGCTGCCAGAGTGCCGTCACGGTATTGACCTGCCTGCTGTCGAGATAGATCGGGAAATCGACAAAGTTGGAATACTTCCTGATAATCTGCTCGACGCGGTACTCTTCGGCAAACTCACGGAACTCCTCCTTCAGGGTGAACGTAATCTTCGTTCCCCGTTCCGTCCGCCCCGTCTCTTCGATCGTATAGGTGCCCTGCCCGCCGGAACGCCAGCGGTACCCTTTCGAATCGGGTTGCGAGCTTCTCGTTTCGACCGTGACCTCATCAGTGACCATGAACACCGAGTAGAATCCGACGCCGAACTGGCCGATCAGGTTTCCGTCCAGCTCTTTCTGCTGCTCTTTCAATGCCTGCATGAAACCGAGCGTGCCCGATTTCGCGACCGTTCCGAGATTGGCGACAAGATCTTCCTCGCCCATGCCGACACCGCTGTCTTCGATGGCGAAGGCACCGCTCTCCTTGTCTATGGAAATCCTCACGGCGAGCTCGGCATCCCTGTCGAGGAGGTCTTCTGCCGTAAGAGCGTTGAAACGGACCTTGTTGAGGGCATCGGAAGCATTGGATATCAGCTCCCTCAGAAAAATTTCAGGATGGGTATAGAGCGAATGGACGATCAGGTCCAGAAGCTGTTTCATTTCCGCCTTGTACTCGAATTCCCGAACCGAAGAACCAGTATTCATCGTTGAATCTCTTTTCAAAATTATCGTTTTGTTGAAAAACCATGTTGATTGCTTGAGCCTGTCAAGCCCGGGAAGTCTCATCCGGCATCGACAGGCAATCGAGGGGTAAATTTAAAGCAGTGAAGTAAATATAGCAAGCTGCATGAAAGTGTTTATTGCTGACAGGTGAAAACACTACATGAAAACCGGAGGATAAAGCTGCCCGATGAACCTGAGCCAGGTAAATCAGGCATATCAGCATGGTCAAGGTGATGAGGCCTGCACGCTGTAACCTTTTTTCCTTGCTTTCGCATGCCATTCAGCAGCCCTGGCGTTGTCCTGCGGGACACCGAGCCCGTTCCGGTAAGCTTCTCCGAGCTTGAACTGTGCAGGGGCATGCCCCTGCAGTGCGGCCTTCCGGAACAAACCGAAAGCCTGTTCCAGATCTTTCGGCAGGGCCCGTCCATTTTCGTACATCAGGCCAAGACGGTATTGAGCGGCAGCGAAACCCCGTTCTGCAGCGAGACGGTACCACCTGACCGCTTCGGCATAATCCTTCGGCACACCAAGCCCACGTTCATACATCTGCCCGAGGTTGCACTGACCGGAGGCGCTGCCCTGCCGGCATGCGAGGTTCAGCCATTTGAGGGCCTCCGCATAATCTCTGGGCACTCCCTGCCCTTTTGCATACAACATGGCCAGGCTGTTCTGTGCCGCAGTATTGTTCTGCAATGCAGCCTGGCGGTACCATCTTGCGGCTTCGAGCAGGTCCTTGGGAACCCCTGTGCCATTTTCATATTCTGCTCCGATGCGGTACTGCGCCGCGGCGTCACCTTTTTCAGCAGCCTGGCGGGTATTCTTCAGGGCCTCATCCGGCTTCCCTGGTGTTTCGCTTCGTTTCCGGGCAGAAACCGGTACCGTCTGTTTTTCAACGGCAAGCGTTTTTTTTGCCAAAGCTTCGCCTGTATCAGTTTTTCTGGCCAGTTTCTCCTGTGCTGTCTTCCCGGGTTCTTCAGCTTTCAGGGTATCCTTCCGGTGGGAGCTTGCTGCCTGTTGCAGAACCGGAGGAAAACTTCCGAAAAGCCACACAACACGCTTGCGGAAAACAGCACTCTTTTCATGAAGCTTTTCATGGGCCATATCCGGCGCTCCGGCGACATGCTTTGCCGCTGCAGGAACCTGAATGGCGGACAATGGAGGAACTGCCCCAACTACGGTGGATGATATGGACTCCTGAGCACCCGTCACTCCCCTGGTCGCATCTGCGTTTGGATGTTTCGGAGGGTAACGTCGGGATAACGTGGCCAGCTGCCTGCGGTCAAGCGGATTGCTATGGTATGTTTTTTCGTGGTTATAGGTAAGAAGCGCCTCATTGCGAATGGTTTCCATGCGTTGCTCCGCAGTGGACTCCGATGTTGCCTGCTTTGCTGCGGATGATGCTGAAGCGAGCTTCACGGATTCACGTTTTGCGGATGCAAGGGCCTGTTCCGAAGCCAGCCGATACCATCTTGCAGCTTCTTCGCTGTTCCTGGCCACTCCTCGGCCATACTGGTAGAGAGCGCCGAGGCTGTTCTGGGCTGTCAGGTAACCCTGCCGGGCCGCAAGAAGGTACCATTTGAAAGCCTGCGGATAATTCCGCAAAACTCCCTGCCCTTTCTCATACATGGCCCCGAGATTGTACTGCCCGGCAGGCAGACCTTTTTCGGCGGCCAGCCAGAACCAGTTGAACGCTTCCTTCCCGTTTCTCGGGACACCGAGCCCGTTTTTATAGAGCTCCCCGATACCGTTGAGCGCCTCGGGATAATTCTGCTGCGCCGCGAGGCGGTACCACCTGACTGCCTGGGCATAATCCATGAAAACACCCCGCCCCTTTTCATAAGCCATCCCGAGCTGGTATTGCGCCCCCGGATGGCCTTTCTCTGCCGCCATCCTGAACCATCTGACGCTCTCAGAAGCGTCCTGCCTTATGCCAGATCCAGTTGACAAGGCGATCCCGAGGCTGTATTGAGCAGTCGTGTTGCCGTTTGCTGCCTCGGTCTGCAACTCCTTAATCCTCACACCGAGAGAATCTGCCGATGATCCTCCCCATGCCGGCCTGAAGGCAGTAAATGAAATTATCGCGATAAAAAAGAAGACGAGGGGGCTCTTCATTGTCTCAATCGCTTGCTTGATCGAAAAAAACGGCCAATGAACAAATATCGTCAATAGCCGCTTCAATTCGAGATTCCTGTTTCAGCAGTGTTCAGGACCTTCTGAGTTTTTTCCTTGCCGCGGCTTCACCGTCATAAACCCTCTTGACGCCGTCCCCGAGTGCTTTTTCGATATCCCGTGTGTTCGATACCAGTCGGGCCATCCCAGACAGTTCGACCGATGCTGCCTGGTCCGATCCCCACATCGCCCTGTCAAGGGTGACATGCCTTTCGATGAAAACCGCGCCCAGAGCCACCGCCGCCCATGTTGTGGCGAGCCCTACCTCATGACCGGAATAGCCGACAGGAATATCCGGATAAAGCGTCTTGTAGGTATTGATCATCCTCAGGTTAAGCTCATCGACCGGACAGGGGTAGGTGGAATTCGTATGGGCAAGGAGAAGATTTTTCGTGTCGAGTTCGGAAACAGCCCTTTCAACCTCTTCCATCGTGGACATTCCGGTTGAAATGATCAGAGGCCTTCCCGTTCCGGAGGTTTTCTTCAGGAGCCCGATGTCGGTAAGTGAAGCTGAAGCGCCTTTATAACAGGGAGGATCGAACTGTTCCATGAAATCGACCGATTCTTCGTCCCAGCATGAGGCAAACCATAAAATACCGTGTTCCCTGCAGTAACGGTCTATCTCGCCGTAATCGTCCCTGCCGAATTCAACCCTGTACCGGTAATCGATATACTTCATACGGCCCCACGGCGTATCCCGCTCGATGTCCCGCTGCTCTCTTGGAACGCACAGGTCCGGGGTGCGTTTCTGGAACTTTACCGCATCGCAGCCGGCAAGCGCGGCACCCTCTATAAGTTTTTTTGCAACATCAAGAGAACCGTTGTGATTGATGCCGATTTCCGCAATGATAAATACCGGATGTCCATCCCCAACCTTGCGATTACCAATTGTTAATTCTGCCATACTATTCCGGAATGAAGCGAACAGGGCTCATGGCTGTCAGGATGCCCTTTTCGCAGTGTTGTATTGAATAAAATTAAATGCCGGGCTCGTCAGGGCTGCCTCAGCCTGATGAGCCACTCGGCGAAATCCCTGAATGCACCGTAACCACCGTCCGCCTGGCAGCGATAGTGAACATGGGGTTCGACAAAGGAAGTCGCATCACGGGGACAGGCGGTCAGCCCTTCCGTCTCAATTGCTCTCATGATACCGAGGTCGTTGACATCGTCGCCGATATAGGCCAGTTCGAACGTCTGCAGACCTGTCTCCTTGAGGACCGTGGAAAGCATGGCATATTTGTCCCTGACGCCGAGATAAAGCCTTTTCATGCCGAGTTTGTCGGCACGTTTTGAAATGCTTGGAGAAACCTCGCCGGTCATTATTCCGGTATCGATGCCCGCATCACGCAGTCGCTCGACCCCCATGCCGTCACGGATCGAGTAACGTTTCATCTCCTCGCCACGTTCCGAATAATACACACCGTTATCGGTAAAAACGCCATCATTGTCGGAAAGGACAAGCCTGACCCTGCACGCTCTTCTTCTCAGTTCTTCATTGGACAACCCAAGCATACGCATCATTCATTTTAGGACCGAAACAGGGGACAGCATCGATTATCAGTTGCAACCGGCAAATATATCGCTTTTCCATCATATCACATTCCGGCATGGTAAATTTTTTCATGAAATAAACTATTCCACAGGTTATCAACATTGTATCAACAAAACGGAAGCGCTCTGCGCGACTGTGGACAGAAGCTGATCTGGAAGCCGTGAAACAAACTGAAATTTACTGTAATTTATTTTTTTACATGTTCTTAAAAGTTTACAAGACCGTGCGAAAGCAGACCTTGAAAAGCGTATTTCGTAGGGAATCGGCAACTCGCTCGTATACAAGCAGTTAACATATCAACACTGAGGAAGAACCAACATGGCCGATCAAACCCTGCAGGAACGGTTATCACGTGCAGGTTTCGGTAGATACGGCATACGCAGGAAGCCTGAAGTTAAAACAGGAAATATACGCATTCATATCACCCGGAATGCAGGAACCTGAATGCTATACCATGGTTGACGGATCGACCCATCTGTCGAACTCTTCAGCCGTAACATAACCCGACCCCAAAGCCGCATCCCGGAGGGTTTTGCCATTCATCACGGCAGCCTGGACAATAGCGGCTGCCTTGTAATATCCGATATGCAGGTTCAGCGCAGTTGCGAGCATGAGAGAATTTTCAAGGTGGAAGCGGATCCTTTCATGGTTCGGTTCGATACCCCTGACGCACTTATCGGCGAAAGAGGTGCAGGCGTCCCCGAGCAACTCGGCAGACTGCAGCATGTTGGCGATCATGACCGGGCCGAACACGTTGAGTTCCAGATGCCCCTGCATTCCTGCGACGCTGATGACGGCATCGTTACCGATAACCTGGGCGCAGACCATGCTGAGCGCTTCGGCCTGCGTCGGGTTTACCTTTCCTGGCATGATCGAAGAGCCCGGCTCGTTCGGCGGCAGGAGCAGCTCCCCTATCCCGCATCGCGGACCTGAAGCGAGCAGGCGTATATCGTTTGCGATTTTCATGAGGCTTACTGCTGCCTGTTTCAATGCGCCGTGGCTTTCGACAATCGCGTCATGGGCCGCGAGTGATTCGAAGCGGTTCGCTGCAGGCACGAAAGGAAGCCTGGTCATCGAGGCTACGGCGGCTACGGCCTTCTCGGCATATCCCGGAGGTGCGTTGAGCCCCGTGCCGACCGCCGTCCCGCCAAGCGCAAGTTCGGCGAGATGGTGCAGGGTAGGGGTAATTGCAGCAAGGGCATGATCGATCTGGGATACATAACCGGAAAACTCCTGGCCGAGCGTCAGCGGAGTGGCATCCATCAGATGGGTCCTGCCTGTTTTCACGATCTCTTTCATGGATTCCGATTGCCTTGCAAGCTCGTTGCGCAAATGCCTCAGCCCGGGAACGGTTTTCATCGTGATCGCCCGGTACGCCGCGATATTCATTGCGGTCGGAAACGTATCGTTCGATGACTGCGACCGGTTCACGTCGTCGTTCGGCTTCAGCAGGCGCTCACCATCGCCAAGGCTGCCGCCGGCAAGCAGATGTGCCCGGTTTGCGATCACTTCGTTGACATTCATGTTCGTCTGCGTGCCGGAACCGGTCTGCCAGATGACAAGAGGAAAATGTTCGTCGAGCTCACCTGCGATGATCTCGTCACAGACCATGGCGATCGCGTTCATTTTTTCGCAATCGAGCACGCCGAGTTCGCAGTTGGCCACCGCGGCGGCTTTCTTCAGGTAACCGAACGCTTCGATAACCGGCTTCGGCATCGATGCCGGAGGACCGATCCTGAAATTATCGAGCGAACGCTGGGTCTGTGCCCCCCAGAAGCGGTCCACGGGAACGCACACTTCACCGAGGGTATCCTTTTCGGTACGGTAGTTCATGGCTCGAAGGCTTTAGGGTTGTTCCGGAATATCCCTGCTCGTGCGGCAGGATGAGCGTGTATCCTTAAAAATACGAACCGCCGGGGGGAAAACGCAAATGGCGGCCACGGTAACGATACCATGGCCGCCATCGGTCACGTTCTGTCGAATGAAGCGCGGAAAGCAGCCGTCAGGTGTAAACTTTCCTGTAGTTGTCTATAGCATGCCTCACGCACTCGCGGGCAACTTCCGCATCCTGGAACTCCTCGACAAGCACGGTTTTTTCCTCGAGGGCCTTGTACTCCTCAAAAAAGTGCTGCAGCTCGGAATTGAAATAGGGAGGAAGCTGGTCGATATTGTGCACGTTGCTCAAGCTGATATCATCTTCGGCTACGGCGATGATCTTGTCGTCGCCCTCGCCATGGTCGACCATGCGCATGACCCCGATGACCCTTGCCCTGACCATGCAGAGCGGAACGATATCGCACTGGGAAATGACGACGATATCGAGAGGATCGTGGTCATCACCGAGGGTTTGCGGGATGAACCCATAGTTTGCGGGATAGAAAGTCGAGGAAAAAAGCACGCGGTCGAGCTTGAGCATACCGGTTTTTTTGTCCAGCTCGTACTTCGTTCTGCTGCCTCTGGAAATTTCGATAATGGCGTTGACGACATGCGGCTTGCCTTCACCGATCTCTACATCGTGCCAGGGATTGAAATTCATGATAGTCGTTTGCGTGTTCGTGGTTGAAAATGCAGTCCAATTATAGCATTTTTTTTTTACCGCACAAGCATACCGGCCCGCAGATTGACAGCAAAAAGCGCAAGATTGCACCATCCTGCGCTTTTTGCATCTTTTTCGCCTGCTGTTCCCCTACTCCTGACGTGAAAAATAATCCTTCGTTTCAGCGGCAATGACCGGGCTGAGGATGATGAGGGAAACAAGGTTGGGAATCGCCATGAGGCCGTTGGCGATGTCGGCGAACGTCCAGACGGCCTGGAGCGACAGCACCGACCCGGCCATGACGGCGGCAACCCATGCCCAGCGGTACGGCATGACGAGCTTTGCCCCGAAAAGGTACTCTATCGCTTTTTCGCCGTAATAGGACCAGCCCAGGATCGTCGAAAAAACAAATGTAAGCAGGCCGATCGTCAGTACGACATTGCCGACAACCGGGACCTCCCTGAATGCGGCACTGGTCAGTTCAGCTCCTTTCAGGCCGGTCTGCCAGAGTCCGGAGTTCACCACGACGATACCGGTGGCAAGACAGACAACCACCGTATCCCAGAAGGTTCCGGTCGAGGAGATCAGGGCCTGGCGTACAGGGTGGTTGGTCTGTGCCGCAGCGGCAACGATCGGGGCGCTGCCGAGTCCGGACTCGTTCGAGAACAGGCCGCGTGCCACACCGAACCTGATCGCTTCCTTGACCCCCGCACCCGCGAAACCGCCGATGGCTGCCTGACCGGTAAATGCAGAGGACAGGATGAGGTTGACAGTCTCTCCGAGGGTCTCATGGCGCAGGAAGAGCAGAATGATGCAACCGGCGACATAAAAAATCGCCATGAACGGCACCAGGTACTCGCACACTTTTGCGATCGACGTGATCCCGCCGATAATGACAACCGCCGTGAACGCCGTGATGACGATACCGGTTATCCAGGGCGAGATATGGAAATTATGCTCGACCATCGTCGCAATCGAATTGGCCTGTACCATGTTGCCGATTCCGAATGCCGCAATCGAGGTGAAACACGCGAACAGGACGGCCAGCCACTTCATGTTCATCGCCTTTTCGATGACGTACATCGGCCCTCCTGCAACGGCCCCGTTCCTGTCGATCGTGCGGTACTTCACCGAGAGCAGCGCTTCGGAGTATTTGGTCGCGATGCCGAAAACGCCGGTGAGCCACATCCACAGGACCGCTCCGGGCCCACCTGCAGCGACGGCCGTAGCAACGCCGACGATATTGCCGGTACCGATGGTTGCGGCAAGCGCCGTAACGAGCGCCCCGAAATGGCTGATCTCCCCCTCCCCTTCCTTCGAACGTGTCAATGACAGCCTGATCGCCTTGAACGTGTATTTCTGGATGAACCCTAGCCGGAACGTGAGAAACAGGTGTGTTCCGACGAGCAACACGAGCAAGGGGACTCCCCAGACATAGCCACTGATCAGGTCCAGTACTTTTTCCAGAGTACCCATGATGCCTCCGTTGAAATGGATGAATACATGATAAAAAGCAGATGAACTTATTTGCTTTCAATAAAATAACGATTTATAACCGAATACCGTCACGTAAAAAACTGCGGAATCATGAGGAAAACAGATAGCGATAAAAAGGCATGCGGAGCGGAATTCTTTTTTCAGCGGCTTCTTTGTATCTTTGCGGGCATTATGAAACAGGCATGGACAGCCTGTCACCTGCGCCCCATTCAGCCGGCATAGCGCATGATCGGGAATATTCACAGAATGGAAGACCGTGCGATTCGGCAGGACCCGCCTGCAACCATCCGGTGTTCCGCGTTTTTTTCAAACCAGGCCCGGAGGCCCCGGAAAGCAATTGATTGTAAGTAATGGAGTTGATAAAGGAAATAGCGAGACGGAAAACATTCGCCATCATCAGCCATCCTGATGCCGGTAAAACGACACTGACAGAAAAATTCCTCCTTTTCGGCGGTGCGATCCAGACTGCAGGCGCCGTCAAGAACAACAAGATCCGCAAAACCGCCACGAGCGATTTCATGGAGATCGAAAAGCAGAGAGGCATCTCGGTCGCCACATCGGTCATGGGCTTCGACTACGCAGGAAAACGGGTCAACATCCTCGATACGCCGGGCCACAAGGACTTCGCCGAGGATACCTACCGGACGCTTACCGCCGTTGACAGCGTCATCCTCGTCGTGGACTGCGTCAAGGGTGTCGAGGAACAGACCGAAAGGCTCATGGAGGTCTGCCGCATGAGGCACACGCCGGTCATCATTTTCATCAACAAGATGGATCGGGAGGGTCGCAACCCCTTCGAACTGCTCGACGAGCTCGAAGATAAGCTGCAGATAAACGTCAGGCCGCTCAGTTGGCCGATCAGCCAGGGCCAGACCTTCAAGGGCGTCTACAACCTCTACGAGAAAGCACTGAACCTGTTCGAGGCCAACACGACAAGGATCAGCGAAACCCTCATCAGCATTGACGACCCGAATGATCCTGATCTTGAAAAATGGGTCCCGGAAAGCTTCTGCCGCAAACTGCGCGAAGATATCGAGCTCATCGAAGGGGTTTATGAACCGTTCGACGAAACACTCTACAGGGATGCCCTGCTGGCCCCTGTTTTTTTCGGAAGCGCGATCAACAACTTCGGTGTCCGGGAATTGCTCGAAACATTCCTCGAAATCGCTCCCAGCCCAGGGAAACGCGATGCGGCCGAACGGACGGTCGAAGCATCGGAAGAGGCGATGAGCGGCTTCGTTTTTAAAATCCATGCCAACCTCGACCCGAACCACCGCGACAGGACCGCTTTTTTCAGGATCTGCTCGGGAAAATTCGAACGAAACAAGTTCTATCACCACACCCGACTGAACAAGAAAATCAGGTTTTCAAGCCCGACCCAGTTCATGGCGAACGAAAAAAGCGTCATCGACGAGGCATGGCCCGGCGACGTCATCGGCCTCTATGACAACGGCTCCCTCAAGATCGGCGATACCCTCAGCGAAGGAGAATCGCTTCATTTCCGGGGAATCCCGAGCTTTTCGCCCGAAATCTTCAAAGCCCTTGAAAACCGCGATCCGCTCAAATCCAAACAACTCGACAAAGGCATACGCCAGCTTACCGAAGAGGGGGTGGCCCAGCTCTTCACCCAGCATGGCACCCGCAAGATCGTGGGAACGGTCGGCGAACTGCAGTTCGACGTCATCAAATTCCGGCTCGAACATGAATACGGGGCCCAGTGCGACTTCCTGCCGCTCCGTTTCCACAAGGCTTTCTGGATCACCTCGGACAACGCGGAAATGATCGAAGAGTTCCTCCGGCGAAAGTGGAACACCGTCGGAACGGACAAGGAAGGGCACCCTGTCTATTTTGCCGAAAGCGAATGGATGCTGAAAGTCGCCAGGGAAGACTATCCCGACATCGAGTTCCATACGACGTCCGAGTTCAAGACCGCCGGCACCGAAGAATAGTGTTGACAGTTTCCGGTACCGGAGAACTTTGCTACATTCCACGGTATCCATGATTCTCCGATTTAAACTTCTGTAAACATTGCATACCGGAAACCTCGAACTTGTCCTTGACACCCTCGAAAAACTTCAGGGTGAAACTGAAAACCAGACCTACTTCGTTCCGAAACTCTGGACAGGGAATGAAACTGGCAGCGAACGGGTCGATCCCGCCCGGTATTTCGCCGGTATCATCAGGACCATGCTTCAGGAACCAAAGCAGGACGGCAATTCCCGGAATGTTCCAGAGTGGAAAGACCGGGCGGTAGTCTACAACCTCTTCGTCCGCCTCGCCTGTGCGTTCGACCATGACGGAAACGGCACGATAGGCACGGAACCGCTCGAAAACGGTTTCAGGGAAACGGGAACGCTCCTCAAGGCAATCGCTCTGCTGCCATACCTGAAAAATATCGGCGCTAACACGATCTACCTCCTGCCCCTGACCGAAATCGGACTGGAGAACAGAAAAGGGACGCTCGGCTCGCCCTATGCCGTGAAAAACCCGCTGAAACTCGACACCATGCTTGCCGAACCGGCCCTGGGCCTGACGGCCGAGACCCTTTTCAGGGCTTTCGTCGAGGCGGCGCACCTGTACGGAATGCATGTCGTGCTCGAGTTCGTCTTCAGGACCGCCTCGGTGGACAGTGACTGGATCGTGCAGCATCCCGGATGGTTCTACTGGCTGCAGGAGGACAACCATGCGGAAAGCTACGGACCTCCGCATTTCGACCAGGAGACGCTTGCAAAAATTTACGAACTGGTTGACCGGCACGACATGCTGGACCTGCCTGCCCCTGCTCCCGAATACCGCAGCCGGTTCGCCCCGATGCCTGTGGAGGTCATTGAAAAGGACGGCTCGTTCCAAGGCAGGTCGGCGGACGGAACGACAAGCACGATCGCGACCGCATTTTCCGACTGGCCGCCGGACGACCGCCAGCCGGCATGGACCGACGTGACCTACCTGAAGATGCACAGGGCCGACGCCTTCAACTACATCGCCTACAATACCATCAGGATGTACGATGCCGCCCTCGAAGAACCGCAGACCTTCAATACGGAACTCTGGGATGCCATCACGGAGATCATACCCTTCTACCAGGATGAGTACCGGATCGACGGCGCCATGATCGACATGGGCCACGCACTCCCATCCCTGCTGAAAAAGAAGGTTGTCGGGAGGGCGAGGGAAAACCACCCCGATTTCGCATTCTGGGACGAAAATTTCGATCCCACGCCGTCTATCCGCGACGAAGGAGTCGATGCCGTATTCGGCTCGCTTCCGTTCGTGATCAACGATATCATCTACATCAGGGGGCTCCTCAACTACCTCAACAAAACCGGTGTCGCACTCCCCTTCTTCGGGACCGGCGAAAACCACAATACCCCGAGGCTCTGTTTCCGCTACCCCTCCGAAGAGGCGGGCAGGAACTTCTCCATGTTCATTTTCACCCTTGCGGCGGTGCTTCCGGCCATCCCGTTCATCCATTCCGGCATGGAGCTCTGCGAGTGGCACCCGGTAAACCTCGGGCTCAATTTCACCGAGGAGGACCGCAGGAACTTTACCCCTGAGAACCTGCCCCTGTTCAGCGCAGCTTCCTATGACTGGAAAAACTCGAACACCCTCGAACCGATGAACGGTTATATCCGCAGGGTGCTCGACATCCGCGAACGGTTCCTCGATATCGTCCTCTGCGGCATGAAAGGCTCCATAAGCGTCCCTTACGTCAGCCATCCCGAACTTTTCGCCCTCATGCGGACCCTCGGCGGACGTTCGCTCCTTTTCGTCGGCAACAGCAATCCCCGCGAGGAAAGGTCAGGAACGATGGAGTTCGGAATGAACGAAGGGGTAATGTTCGACCTTATCGGGGACAGGACCTGGCCGGTAAGTGCCCACAAGCTTGAAATCCGCTGCAGGCCGGGACAATGCATGCTCTTCGAACTGCCTGCGGAAGAATGAGGGCTCACGGGGGTGAGGGAAAGATTATCGCTGCCGGAAGATTAAAAAATTCGGCATTTTCATATCTTCCAAGAATTTTCCGTTAACATAACCGTACCCAGCACCATGTCCATTCTCATTGTCGGCTCCCTTGCATTTGACGATATCGAAACGCCGTTCGGTCGTTCCGACAACACCCTCGGCGGTTCATCCACCTACATCGCCCTTTCAGCAAGTTATTTCACCGACGATGTGAGGATGGTCGGTGTCGTCGGTTCCGACTTCGAGGACAAACATTTCAGTCTGCTCCAGTCGAAAAGCATCGACACGAAAGGGATACAGAAAGTCGATGACGGAAAGACCTTCCGATGGGCCGGCCGTTACCATTACGACATGAACACCCGCGACACGCTCGATACCCAGCTCAACGTATTCGCCGATTTCGATCCGAACGTGCCGCACCAGTACCGTGACGCGAAATTCGTATGCCTTGGCAATATCGATCCCGAACTGCAGCTCAGGGTTCTCGACCAGATCAGCAACCCGTCGCTCGTGATCTGCGATACCATGAATTTCTGGATCGAGGGCAAACCGAACGAACTTCGCAAGACACTCGAACGGGTCGATGTGTTCATCATCAACGACAGCGAGGCACGGATTCTGAGCGGCGACCCGAACCTGGTCAAATCGGCAAGGATCATCCGTGCCATGGGCCCGAAAACGCTCATCATCAAAAAAGGCGAACACGGCGCCCTGCTCTTCACCGACAACGGCATATTCGTCGCCCCGGCTTTCCCGCTCGAATCCATTTACGATCCGACAGGCGCTGGTGACACCTTTGCCGGCGGTTTCATCGGTCACCTTTCCCGTTGCGGGGAGATCAACGACATCGAGCTTCGCAGGGGTGTGCTCTACGGCAGCGCCATGGCAAGCTTCTGCGTCGAGAAATTCGGCACGGAGAAACTTGTTTCCCTTGACCTTCTCGAAATCGAGGACCGTTTCGAAAGCTTCCGCGAACTTTCAAGGGTCGATTACTGACCGCTCCGTCAACATTCCCTTACCGATCTTCCGGCAGAAAGCATCATCACTTTCCGCCGGAAGTTTTCCGGCAGCGGCCGATCACTCCCTTTGCAGGCCTCCCGCAAGTTTGACGCAACTGAAAACCTTTGTACACATAAACCGGAACCCGCAGACCAAAACACAGGAAATCGGACATGGAGCACCTCAACCTTCTCGATTACAGTTTCATCCTCGGATATCTCCTCCTGACCCTCGTCATCGGACTCTGGTTCTCCAGCCGGGCTTCGGAAAACACCGGAGAGTTCTTCCTGTCGGGACGCCAGCTTCCCTGGTGGATCGCCGGAACAGGCATGGTTGCCACGACCTTTGCCGCAGACACCCCTCTTGCCGTTGCCGGGTTCGTGGCCAAACACGGCATCGCAGGCAACTGGGTCTGGTGGACATTCGTTTCCGGCGGCATGCTTACGGTCTTCTTTTTTGCGAGGCTCTGGAGGCGTGCAGAAATCCTGACCGACCTCGAATTCATCGAACTGCGTTACAGCGGCAGGGCAGCCCGTTTCCTCAGGGGGTTCAAGGCTGTCTATTTCGGTCTGTTCATCAACGCCGTCATCATCGGCTGGGTCAACCTCGCCATGTTCAAGATCATCAAGATCATGGTCCCGGAACTGAACCCGCAGTGGACCATCGTAGCACTGGTTTGCCTCACCACCTTCTATTCCGGACTTTCCGGGCTCTGGGGCGTTTCGATCACCGATGCCGTTCAGTTCGTCATCGCCATGGTCGGCTGCATCATCCTGGCCGTGCTCGCGGTCCATTCACCCGCAGTCGTGGCGGCAGGGGGACTGACGAAGGCCTTGCCTCCCTGGCTTTTCGACTTTTTCCCTACCTTCACTACGGCAACGAAGGAACAGAGCATCAACGGCACCGTCGCACTTCCTTTCATGTCGTTCGCCGCCATGGCATTCGTGCAGTGGTGGGCGTCCTGGTATCCGGGAGCGGAACCCGGCGGAGGCGGATACATCGCCCAGCGCATGATGAGCGCGAAAAACGAGAAACACTCGCTGCTCGCAACGCTCTGGTTCACCATCGCCCACTACTGCCTCAGGCCCTGGCCATGGATCGTCGTCGGCCTTGCAAGCCTCGTCATGTTCCCGGACCTGCCCATGAACCAGAAAGAGGACGGATTCGTGCACGTCATGCAGGCAATCCTGCCCCCGGGACTGAAAGGGCTGCTGATCGCCGCGTTCCTTGCCGCCTATATGTCCACGCTCTCGACGCACCTCAACTGGGGCACCAGTTACCTCATCAACGATTTCTACAAGCGTTTCCTCAATACCGGTGCTGATGAAAAACACTATGTCAGGGTTTCGAAATTCACGACACTGCTGACTGCGGTATTTGCTCTCTATATCACGTTCTTCGTGCTTCAGACCATAACCGGGGCCTGGGAGTTCATCATCCAGTGCGGAGCGGGCACCGGCTTCGTCCTGATCCTCCGCTGGTTCTGGTGGAGGCTGAACGCCTGGTCGGAAATAACCTCCATGGTCGCGCCGTTTGCCGTATACTCCTGGATGCAGCTCTTCACATCCATCACCTACCCGATGTCGATCTTCATCATCGTCGCCTTCACCATAACCGTCACGCTTGCAGTTACCTGGATGACACCGCCGACAGACACGGAACAGCTGGAGAAATTCTACCGTACCACGAGGGTTGGAGGAAGGCTGTGGAAGAAGATTTCTTCAAACCTCCCCGATGTCGAGTCCGATACCGGTTTCGGAATGCTCTTTCTGGACTGGGCCCTCGGCGTCATCATGATCTACACCGTCCTTTTCGGCATCGGCAAACTCATTTTCGGCGACCTTTTGCTCGGCGTGGTATTCCTGGCAGCCGGGATGCTGGCGGGAACGCTCATTTATCTGGATTTCAACCGCAGGGGCTGGAACAACCTGAACTGATAACCGAACCATGCCGAAACCGCTTCTCGTTCTCGCGTCTCAATCCCCGAGGCGCAGGGAGATCCTCTCGCTCGCGATGCTCCCTTTCGAAACAGTCCACATCGACACCCCGGAAATCTTCGATCCGGGGTTTTCCCTGGAAGAGAACGTCAGACGCATAGCCCTTGAAAAAGCCTCTGCAGCATCCCATCTCCTTGGGAACGAAGCGGTTCTCATTCTCGCAGCCGATACCGTGGTTGTCCTCGACGGGAAGGTGCTCGGGAAACCCGGAAATTTCGATGAAGCGTTCGAGATGCTCCGGAGCCTCCAGAACAGGAAACACAGGGTCTGCACCGGCTTCGCACTGCTTTCTGCAGACACCTCCGTTGCGGAGTGTGTCTCAACGGAAGTCGAGTTCGAACCCATAACGGCAGACGAGATCACCCGTTACCTTCATACCGTCAAGCCCTTCGACAAAGCCGGTTCCTACGGAATACAGGACCCGCTTATGGCCTGTCATGTCAGGAGGATCGACGGGTGCTACTACAACGTCGTGGGCCTGCCCCTTTCGAGCGTATGCAGGGCAATGAAACCGTTTTTCAGCTGAAAGGAAGAAAATGGCCTCCGATCCCGCATACCCTCCGGTGCTTGTTATCGTCGGACCGACAGCTTCAGGGAAGTCGAAGCTCGCTTTCGAGATTGCCTTGCGCACCGGAGGAGAAATCGTTTCGGCCGACTCACGGCAGATCTACCGCGAACTCGACATCGGCGCTGCAAAGCCATCACCATCCGAACTTCACGCAGTTCCCCACCATTTCATCGACGAGAAAAACATCGGAGAGCCCTTCACTGCCGGACAGTTCGCCCTCGAAGCCCAGAAAAGGATCAGGGATATCCTCGGACGCGGCAAACCGGCAATCGTGGCCGGAGGTTCCACCCTCTACCTTCAGGGCCTCCTGGAAGGGTTCGCCGATCTTCCCGAAGGGAACCCCGTCATCAGGGAAAGGCTGCAGGATGAACTGGAATGTTTCGGGAAGGAATACCTGTATGAAAAACTGCTTGAACTGGATCCCGAGCAGGCGGCAACCCTCGATGCATCGAAAACCCAACGCCTGGTGAGGAGCCTGGAAATCATCGAGATAACCGGCCTGACCGTCACGGAACTGCGCTCCCGCGGAAAAAACCGGCAGGATGGCCTCAGGTTCGTCACCTTTGGACTTTCAACGCCCCGCAGTCAGCTGTATGACCGCATCAACCGACGGACTCAGGGGATGATTGAATCCGGGCTTGCTGAAGAAGCGGAACTGCTGTACAACAAATATCCCCACCTCATCGCCGAACGAAAGAGCCAGGCGCTCCGCTCGGTGGGTTACCAGGAGCTGTTCGCCTGCTTTGAAGGCAGATGCGGGCTCACCGAGGCAATTGAACTGATAAAACAGCATACGCGCAACTATGCGAAACGGCAGATCACCTTTTTCAGCAATACACTCCAGGTCAACTGGACCGCCGCGCCGCAAAACGAAGATGATTTCAGGAAGCTTGTCGGGCGCCTCGTCCGGGACTGTCAGATCATTCATTCACCTGGCAGGTGAAAAAGCGACTCTACTGGAATTTTCCGCAGAAATCAGGAAATTTTCAGACATTGATTAAAAAATAATGTCTCGGGGCTTTTTTTTTACCTTTGGTATTGATAACCTTTACTGAAAGAAGCATTACCGTTTTCTTCCCCGTTCAGGCGGGGCTCCCGCTTCTCCGCTTCCGGCAGGAGTGACGGAAACCGGTTGAAGCTCGTTCTCGATGAAAAGTCAAACCCCGGTCCGGTGCAGCACTTTTCTGCCGCAAACGGCAGGAACCGCTTCGCATCCGCAACGGTTACCGCAGGCTTGTCAGTAACGTATTACAGGTTTTAAAGCAGAGTTTTGCCATGAAATGCTCCGTAACAACCCGAAAAGAGTTAACCATTCTGAAAATCGAGGAAGAAGTGTTTGACTTCCGACATGGCGAATCATTCCGTGAGTCAATCCAGAACCTGGTCGGCAGGGAGAACAGCAAAAACATCATTGTCGATTTCTCGCAAGTCAAGGCCATCGATTCGAACGGCATAAGCTCGATGCTCCTCACTCATCAGATGGCGAACGAATCACACGGGCTCGCCATTTTCGTATCCCTCTGCCAGCAGATCAAGGACCTTCTCAAACTCACCAACCTCGATAAACAGCTCTATATTTTCGCATCCATCAATGAGGTGATGACGCTCGTCGAGCCTGCGATGAAAAGCAAACGGGGCGGAAAAGCCAAAGCGCAGCCGCAGGCCTATGAGCCGATCGACGAACTGTGCGACGACATCGACATCATTCCTGTACCCGACCTGCATGATGAACATCTCGATGATGTCATGACAGACAGAGACGACACGGATGAAGAAGAGGATGAATCCGCGCAAGCCCCCGCACCCGCCGAAAAAGAACCTTCCGCCAAAAAAAGAGGCCGTCCGAAAAAATCAGAAGAGGCTGAATAAAAATACCGCACCTGTCCCCGCCTTTGCCGCCGGCGCTCCATCCGGCAGGATGAACGATATGGCATGAAAACAGTGTTATAGTTTTTTTACGTTTCAGTGCAACGGGGACCAAGCCGTTGCGGTTCCTTCATTTCAGCAGTTTGCGGAAAAACATTGTCGCTCCGGGATAACAACCAGTAAACCAGCGAGCATGGCCGGGTTTTTCTTCAGGCAACGGGTGAAGCAGCTCTTTTCAGGTGCAGGGATCACCATTAACGGTCACGAACCGTGGGACATTGCGGTCCATGACGACCGGTTTTACCGCCGCGTCCTTGCCGAAGCGCATCTTGGCGCCGGTGAATCATACATGGACGGCTGGTGGGACTGCCCGGAGCTCGACGAATTTTTCTACCGCATCCTCAGGGCGGGAGTCGAAAAACAGGTGTCCGGCATACCGCGCTTCATCAACGGCCTTATCGGCAAAGCCTTAAATCTCCAGAACCCGAAACGCTCCTTTACCGTAGGCGAGGTTCATTACGACATCGGCAACGATCTTTACCGGGCCATGCTCGACCGCAGGATGATCTACAGCTGCGGTTACTGGAAAGATGCCGCCAGTCTCGACGAAGCGCAGGAAGCCAAACTGGACCTTGTTTTCCGAAAACTCATGCTGCTGCCGGGAATGAACATCCTCGAAATCGGATGCGGATGGGGCGGGGCGGCAAGGTATGCTGCGGAAAAGTACGGCGTGAACGTAACAGGGGTCACAATATCCGGCGAACAGGCGAAACTTGCCGAAGAATATTGTTCGGGGCTTCCGGTCCGCATCAGGCTCATGGATTACCGTGATATCTCCGGAACGTACGACCGTATTTATTCCATCGGCATGTTCGAGCATGTCGGCGTGAAGAATTACCGGAAATACTTCCATACGGTCAGGGAAAGCCTGGCTCCGGACGGCCTGTTCCTCCTGCACACGATCGGGAGCAACCGTTCGAGAAGCAATACCGATCCCTGGACAAGCAAATACATCTTTCCCAATTCGATGCTGCCCTCGGCAAACCACATCACCGCTGCAGCCGAAAGCCTCCTTGTGCTCGAAGACTGGCACTCGTTCGGACACGACTACTGCCGAACGCTGAAAGCCTGGAACGACAATGTGGAAAAGCACCTGCCGCAGCTCGCCCACCGGTACGACGAGCGCTTCGGGCGGATGTGGCGATACTACCTGCTCAGCGCTGCCGGGTCTTTCCGGGCAAGGAACGTTCAGCTCTGGCAGCTTCTTTTTTCCCGCAGGGGCATCGAAGGGACGTTCATGGTCCCCAGATAACGGTACGACAGAAAACAGAAGCTCAAGGACAATGTTCGGCGACTTCTTCAGAAAACAGCTCGAGCGGATCTTTGAACCCGCCGATATCGTGATAGGAGGATCCCGGCCGTGGGATATCCGGATCCACAACCCCATCGTATACCGCCGCACGATCACCGAGGCGAACATGGGGCTCGGAGAGACCTATATGGCCGGTTACTGGGATTGCGATGCCCTCGACGAGTTCTTTTTCCGTCTCCTCATCTCCAGAGCCAATGAGAAGGTCTGTTCCGCCGCCATGCTCATCGGCAGGTATGCCGCTGCTTTCTTCAACTTCCAGCAGCCTTCGAGGGCCTTCACCGTCGGAGAAAAACACTACAATACCGGAAACGACATGTTCGAGGCCATGCTGGACAGGAGAATGATCTACAGCTGCGGATACTGGAAAGATGCATCTACCCTCGATGAAGCACAGGAAGCCAAATTGCACCTGGTCTTCCGTAAACTCATGCTCCGGCCGGGCATGCATATCCTCGATATCGGCTGCGGCTGGGGAGGCGCGGCAAGGTTCGCCGCGGAACATTACGGCGTTACCGTAACAGGCAGCACGGTATCGAGCGAACAGGCAGAACTGGCAAGGAAATACTGCAGAGGGTTCCCGGTCACCATCGAGCTTATGGACTACAGGAACCAGAAAGGCGAATTCGACAGGATATACTCCATCGGCATGTTCGAACATGTGGGCTACAAGAACTACCATACCTACTTCGAAACCGTCCGCAGGTGCCTGAAACAGGGTGGATTGACCCTCCTGCACACGATCGGCGGCAACCTTCCCTGTACTTCGGTGGACCCCTGGATAAGCCGCTACATTTTCCCGAATTCCATGATCCCCTGCGCAAGCCAGATCACCAGGGCATACGAAACCCTCTTCACGCTCGAGGACTGGCATGTCTTTTCGTGGGATTATGCGCTTACCCTGAAAGCCTGGAACGACAATTTCGAAAGGAACTGGCGTTCGCTGCGCTCACGGTACAGCGAAGAGTTCCGGAGGATGTGGCGTTACTACCTGCTAAGCTGCTCGGGCGCTTTCAGGGCCCGATTCATCCACCTCTGGCAGGTCCTGCTTTCGAGGAACGGCCTTATGGAAAAAACGAACATCCCCCGCTGAACACCTTTCAGGGATAGAGCAGCGTCACCGCCCGAGACCGCCTGAAGGTCGCCACTTCTTCCGAACTCTCCCGCATGATGGCTTCCAGCGGCTTCTGTTGAACGATCATTTTCCTGAACCGGGGCGTTCCTGCAAGCTTGTCGAAAAAAGCGCCCTTATCCCCGAAGGCGATCTTGTCTGGATAGAGTTTGTGGAGGGATAGCATGATCGCGGCCGCCGTCCTGAAAGGGCTGAAGGCTTTCCTGTCGGTGACCCGGAGCTTCAGCCCATGGCAGGCAACTCCTTTGAACTTGTCCGATGCGGGAACGAAGGAGACCGTATCGGCAACCATCCCTTCGAGCCTGAAGGTCGCAAGTTCAGACAGGAACTTCCTGCTGTCGATGAACGGGGCCCCGAACTGCCGGAACGGGGCATCGCTCCCCCGCCCTTCGCTGACCGATGTTCCTTCGAGAAACACAAGGGCCGGATAGAGAATCGCCGTTTCGACGTTCCGGATATTCGGCGAAGGGGAAACGAACGGCATATCGGGATATTCGTCGGCAAACCGGCCCCTCGAATACCCCTGCATGGGAATTACTCGCAGGTCGAGATGCGGATAGAAGCGGTTCTTCAGGTAGATCGCGATTTCACCCACGGTCATCGAATGCACGAAAGGCACATCGACCGCCCCGACAAAAGAGCCGTACCCCGTAGCGACCATGAATCCCTCAGCGCGAAGGGGAATGACGGGGTTCGGCCGGTCGAGCACCATGAAAGCGGTTCCTGTCTTGCCGCACGCTTCCATGGCGTTTTTCATGGTGGAAATGTAGGTATAACAGCGGGTACCGACGTCCTGAAGGTCGAACAGCAGGATATCGATCGTCCCGAGCAGCTTTTCATCGGGCTTTTTCGACTCCCCGTACAGTGAATGGATCGGAAGGGAGCCCGCTGCGGTGGCAGGCCCGACAGCCCGACCCGCCTCTATATCGGCTGAAAAACCGTGTTCCGGCGCCATGAGGAACTGCAGGGACACTCCTCCCCTCAGCATGGCGATATAGTCCGCCTCGCCCTTTCCGGTAACCCCTGCCCGGTTGGTTATCAGCCCGACCCTCTTCCCCCTGAGCTCACTGAAATGCGACGCTTCGAGCCGGTCAATCCCAAGGGACAGGGGGCTTCCCGATACGGAGAACGGGCATGACAGGGAGAGGAAAAGAAATAGGGCGAAAATCGCTGAAAAGCGAAGCTCCCGGCGCCTAACCAGGTCCCGTAACAGGTAAACATTTGCTCTCATCTCTTTAGCATGAACTGGATAAATCCGGATGCTCTCTCCGGCAGTATGGCCTAATACGGTTGTGCTGCAGTGGTAAAATAAGGAGGGGCGGTGAAAAACGAACTGAAGGGCAAAAAAAAACCGCCGGCTTGCGGCGGTTTTTCTTGTGGTGGGGACAGGACTTGAACCTGCAACCTTCGGGTTATGAGCCCGACGAGCTACCAATTGCTCCACCCCACGATGTAATGCGTCTAATATAAGCAATAAATATTCTTTTGCAACTATTTATTGCACCTGTTTTCCATTTATTTCCGTACCGGATGGCTCGATCACGAAAAGGTCCCCCCCATCGCCCTCGACGGCAAGGACCATCCCTTCGGAAACCTCGTCCCGGATCTTGCGCGGAGCGAGATTGGCGACAAGGATGACATTCTTGCCCACCATCTCTTCCGGTGTGTAGTTCTTTGCGATGCCGGCAAGCACCTGGCGGGTCGAAGCGCCCACCTGAAGCTGGAGTTTCAGCAGTTTGCCCGCTTTTTTGACCTTCTCCGCGGCCAGCACCTTCGCGACCCTCAGATCGACCTTGAGGAAATCGTCGAACGTGATCTCCGGCTTGAAGACCATCTCCGCCTCTACAGCCGACGCTTCTTTTCTTTCGGCCTGCTGAAGCAGTTTCTCGATTTTCCGCAATTCCGGCTCGATGGCGCTGTCATCGAGTTTGGCGAACAGGATTTCCGATTTTTCCCCGATCCGGTGGCCTTTTTTCAGCGGAGGGGCCTGGAGAACATCGACAAGGGAACGTCCCCTGACAAACTGCTCTTCGAGCGTGCCTTCAAACCCGAGCATGGAATGGATCCTGTTGCAGGTTTCCGGAATCACCGGATAAAGCAGCAGGGAGAGCGCATGGCAGAAATTAAGGGATAGCGCCATCGTTTTTGCGGCAGCTTCCGGGTCGCTTTTGATGACCTTCCAGGGCTCCGATCCGGTCAGGAAACGGTTTGCCGCACGAGCCACATCCATTCCGATCGAAACGGCTTCCCTGAAATGGAACTGTTCGAACGCTTCGTCCAGCTGCCTCAGGGTTTCCGGCCAGTCGATACCCAGAGAGGTCCACTCTTCCGTCGTGCATTCGGCCGGCACCACGCCGTCGAAACGCGCACGGGTGAAGTCGACCGAGCGTTTGATGAAGTTGCCGAGCGTATCGGCAAGTTCCCCGTTCGTCCGGTTCTGGTAGTCGGTCCAGCTGAAATCGGTATCCTTGCTTTCCGGGTAGTTCATGGCGATACTGTACCTCAGGGTATCCGCCGGGAATTTTTCGAGGAACTCCCCGAGATAGACTGCATAGTTCCGTGATTTTGAAAATTTCCGGCCTTCGAAATTCATGAACTCCGAGGCGGGAACATTGTCGGCAAGATTGTAGATGCTCGTCTGGCGGCCTTCGTTCCAGGCGAGCAGGATGGCAGGAAACATCAGGGTATGGAAAACCACGTTGTCCTTGCCGATAAAGTTGACAAGGCGGCTTCCTGGATCCTGCCAGTAGGTTTTCCAGAGTTCGGGGTTTCCCTGGCGCTCCGCCCACTCCCTCGTGAACGAGATGTAACCGAGCACGGCATCGAACCAGACATAGAGCACCTTCCCTGCAGCATCATCGCTGTCGAGCGGGACCGCGATCCCCCAGTTCAGGTCACGGGTTATCGCGCGGTCGCTCAGTCCCTGCCTGAGCCAGGTGCGTGAATAGTTCACCACGTTCTGGCGCCAGTCCTCCTCATGGCTGTTCACGAACGCTTCGAGCGCAGGCTGGAACCTACCAAGCGGGAAATACCAGTGCATGGTCTCGCGCAGTTCCGGGGTCGCATCCGAAAGCTTGCTTTTCGGGTTTATCAGCTCGACCGGGCTCAGGTGCGTGCCGCACTGCTCGCACTGGTCGCCGTTGGCTTCGGTGTTGCTGCAGATCGGGCATGTCCCCGTGACGTACCGGTCGGAAAGGAACCTGCCTGCTTTCGGATCGAAAAACTGCTTTTCTGATTTTTTCCGGAAAATGCCTTTCTGTTCGATCTCGCGGAAAAAGTCCTGTGCCGTTTCGTGATGAAGCGGCGAAGAGGTCCTTCCGTAATAATCGAACGAGATGCCGCATTTCGTGAACGCATCGAGGTTCATGCCGTGGTAGCGGTCAACGACGTCCTTCGGGGAGATCCCCTCTTTTTCAGCCGTCAGCGTAATGGGCACGCCATGTTCATCCGAGCCCCCGATGTGAATGACGTCATCGCCCTTGAGCCTCTTGTAGCGGACATACATATCGGCTGGAAGGTACACGCCGGCAAGATGGCCGAGGTGGACCGGGCCGTTGGCGTAGGGAAGGGCTGAAGTGACGAGCGTCCTTGAAAATTCAGACATAGAAGATATTCCGTTTTCCAGGTTTCGGCCGATGAGGGCGGCGCCTGGACTCCTGTTGCAAAGTGTTATTTCCTGACAAAAAGCGAATTGAATTTATCTGCGGTCAGCCTGCGGACCTGATCGCTTTTCTGGTAACGAAGCCAGACCATTTTTTTCTGCGCATCGACGCTATCAACCACCGCCGGTCCTTCGGGAGTGCTCACCCTGCTGCCGACCGCAGGAAAAGAAGGTTGGGAGGGCACATGGGAGTGGCAGCCCTTGTCGTGCTTCGAATAACCCAGGCAGCATTTCGGACGGTTGCAGATACCGGTGATATTGAAAGCATGGCTTTCCGCGGATGCGGTATCGGTGTTCTGCGATTTTTCGGAGAAAGGGTTGGTCTGGATTTTCTGCAGCCAGCTCGAACAGCAGAGCAGGCAGCCGCAGGGGCCGAAAGCGTTTGCCCTTCTTGCCTCTTCGCGGGTCGTTATCTGCACCATCTGGATCCTCGCCTTGAACTCACCGGCAAGGTCGCGTACCAGCATCCTGAAATCGACCCGGTGCGACGACGTATAGTAAACCGACAGCTTCTGCTGGTCCAGGCGCAGTTCGACATCGACAAGCTTCAGGTCGAGATCGTGCTTTCTGATCTTGTTCATGCAGATATCCCTGATCTCAGCCTGCTTTTTTTTCAGTTCGTCGATGTTGGCGCTGTCCGTTTCGTCGGCGACCCGCATGACGAGTACAGCCGGCGGACCGTTCTTTTCGAGGCCTTTGAGCTGGTATTTCTTCCGTGCGATCCGGCCTGTCGAATAAACCACCCCGAAATCATATCCCCCGTCCGTCTCTACAATGACCTGCTGCCCCACGTTCAACACCGCCCCGGTATTGTTCGTGAAAAACTCGCGGCGGCATCCCTGGAGCTCTACTTCGCATATCCCTTCAGGCGTTTCGGATTCGGAGGGCCCGTAAATCGTTTCCATTTCGCTGTGCAGCAATTGCGACAGGCGCAACCTCACTTTCGCATTATCACCGAGCAGGCAGCTGCAGATTACATTACTCATACTGTTTCCTTATTTTCGGAACCCTTGCGCAGCGTTCCGTCATTATCCCAGTCACTCTTTTTCCAGGCCCAGCATCTGCCTGATCTTCTCAACCCGCCTGTTGATCGAGGGTGTCCCCTTCACCAGCACCCGTGCATTGCCGGTCCTGCCGTCCATGATGTCCCGGCGCAGCCCGTCGAGGTGCCTCTCTGTTATTTCCTGCATTGCGGAAGTAAGAGCGTCCGGACCGGGGTACTCATCAGGAACGATAAGCTGCGGCCCTTTGAAGGAGAGGAACAGATCAGGTTTTTGTTCGTTAAGATATTCAATCCGGCTGACAACTGAAACAAGGTAAATTCCCTTTGTTTTCTTCAGAACACGTTCCACCACCGATGCCGTTCCCCGCAGAAAGCGAAGAGGGCGTTTGTCGGCAGGTTCGATCTTTCCCTGGGGAAAAATCCAGAGCGCGTTCTGGCGGGTGCTTTCGGCCGAAAGCAGCGATGCGGCATACTCGAGGGTCGCCGGGATGCTCCTTGGCCGTGCACGGTCGAGGGAAAAAGCGCCGACACGGGTAAAAAACCGGTGCTTTTTCAACTGCTCGTACTCGATGATGATATGGAGGTTCTGGTTGAAGAACTCTTCGGTACAGAGCTGCGACCAGAAACCGTCCCACCAGCAGGCATGGTTGGCATAAAAAACAACCGGAGTACGAAGGTCCATCTCCTGTACTCCGGGTTCCATGAAAACCTGCACTGAATTGAAAAACCGCCTGAACTGGCGCCGCGAATACCATCCGAACCAGAGGGTATAGAGCCGGCTGCGGCGGACTTTCAGCATTCGCGCCTCAGTTGAAAGCCCTTCTGATGCGGTTCACAGCCTCTTCGAGCGAGTCGATGGAAGCTGCATAGGAAAGCCTGAGGTTTTCCGGCGCTCCGAACGCATCGCCCGGAACGGTTGCCACATAATGGTCCCTGAGGAGGTATTCGGCGACATCCGCGGAATCCTTCATATGGATGCCGTTGAAGGTCTTGCCGAGCACACCGCTGATATCGGGGAAAATATAGAACGCACCCTGCGGAAGGGCTGTCTTGAAGCCCGGGATGCCGTTCAGGGCCTGGTACATGTAATCGCGCCTCTTCTCGAATTCGGCGCGGCGCTCTTCGACGACCGACTGGTCCCCGGTCAGTGCCGCAACCGCCGCTTTCTGCGCGATGGCGTTCGGGTTCGAAGTGGTCTGCGACTGGATCTTGTCGCAGGCGTCGATTAGCCATTTAGGGCCGGCAAGGTAGCCGATCCTCCATCCGGTCATCGAATAGGTCTTGGAAACGCCGTTGCTGACGATCACCCAGCCGTCCATCTCCGGTATCCGTGCAGGCGAGAAGGGCTTTACGCCGCCATAGGTGATCATGTCGTACATCTCGTCGGAAACGACGAAAATGCCGCGCCCCTCGACCACTTTCATCAGCGCGCGGACTTCAGCCTCGCCGTAAACTGCGCCGGTGGGGTTCGAAGGCGAGTTCAGCACCAGGATTTTCGTCTTCGGCGTTATTGCGGCCTCGAGCTGCTCCGGAGTCAGTTTGTATTCGTTTTCAAGGGTCGTATGGACGATGACCGGGGTCGCCCCGGCAAGGCGGACCATCTCCGGGAAGCTGACCCAATAGGGCGCCGGGACGATCACCTCGTCCCCTTCCTGGCAGAGCGCGAGAAAGGTGTTGGCGAGAGTCTGCTTGCCGCCGTTGCTGACGATGATCTGGTTCACATTGAACTCGAGGCCGTTGTCACGGCGGAATTTTTCGACGATCGCCTTCTTCAGTTCAGGGATGCCTGAATTTGCCGTGTAGCGGGTAAACCCGGCCTTTATGGCGTCGATACCGGCCTGGTTGACGAAATCCGGTGTCGGGAAGTCGGGCTCGCCGGCGGAAAGGCTGACGATATCCTTCCCTTCGGCCTTCATTTTATTGGCAAGGGCGGTAATGCGCATGGTCTGCGATTCCTGCATGCTGAGGACCCTGCGGGTGAGATATTGTTCTTCAGGCGTCAAAGATGTAGACATGATCTTGGTTTGTTATGATTTGTGTTCGTGTAATTCTGTTCTCTTCCGGTCCAGCATATCCATCACAGAGGGGTGCACGAACTTGCTGACGTCCCCCCCGAGCATGGCGACCTCCCGGATGATGGACGAGGCGACATAGGTATACTTCACGTTCGGCATGAGAAAAACCGTCGTGACTTCAGGGTAGAGATGGCGGTTCAGGAGCGACATCTGGAACTCGTATTCGAAATCCTTGACCTGCCGGACACCCCTGATGATCGCCGTCGCGCCGAGCTGGCGGGCGTAGTCGGCAAGAAGGCCGGACGAAAGCACCCTGACATCGACCCCCTTCAGTTCCCTGATGATCTCGCCGATCATCGCCTTTCTTTCGTCGATGGAAAACAGGGCGTTTTTCTGGCTGTTTTCAGCGATGACCACCCTCACTTCGTCAAAGATGTTGAGCGCACGCTCGAGCACATCGAGATGCCCGTTGGTGAACGGATCGAATGTCCCGGGATAGATGGCGGTTCTTTTCATGGCGGCAGGCTCAGTTCCGGAAAAAAGTTACCCTTGTCATGC
Source organism: uncultured Chlorobiaceae bacterium (assembly GCA_903928225.1). GTDB lineage: Bacteria > Bacteroidota > Chlorobiia > Chlorobiales > Chlorobiaceae > Chlorobium. Next base: position 19,941 of record CAIYPU010000150.1, on the reverse strand, counting down.
CATAGTCCTTGTGGAACGAATGCCACTCGGAGGCGGAAAGGTCGATGGTTGCGCTGTGCTCCACGAGCAATATGCCCTCTTCGGCAAGCACCCCGCCCCGGACGATCTTTTCGACAAGGCCGGGGTAATCGGTCCAGGAATAGGGCGGATCGCAGAAAACCAGGTCGAAATGCCCCCTGGTCCGTCCGAGGAAAGCCAATACATCCGAATTGACAATCTTCAGCTTTTCCGGAGCGGCCAACTGCAGGGCTGTCGCCTTCATCGATCTCAGGGCGTCCGGGTTCTGGTCTACGAAACAGACCTCGGAAGCACCTCGGCTGAACGCCTCGAACCCAAGCGAACCGAAGCCCGCGAAAAGGTCGAGCACAGTTGCCCCGTCGAAATCGATCCGCGCCGCAAGGGTGTCGAATATCGACTTTTTTACCCTGCTGCTGCAGGGCCTTACGGCGTTCGACGACGTACTTCTTATTTTCAGCCCCTTGTATATGCCTGCCTGTATCTGCACTATCCCGTTTTCAACAGCTAAAAGTCGCCGAAAATGGTTTCACCGATAATTTCGAGGGCTTTTTCGGCATCGTCTTTCGAAGGAGGCTTGCCATGCCAGTTCGATTTGTCGGGCATGGTCCCCTCGAAGAACGGCACGCCCTTGCCCATGACGGTTTCGGCAAGGATCACGGCCGGCCTGTTTCGCTTTTCGCCGTCGCGAAGCTTCTCCACCGTCGCGACAAAGTCCTCGATATCGTTCCCGTTGCAGTGATGGACATCCCATCCGAACGCACGCCATTTATCGGCGAAGGGTTCGATGCTCATGACATCCTCGACCTGTCCGTCGATCTGCTGGTTGTTGTAGTCAACGATGCCGATCAGGTTGCCGAGAGCATAATGGGAGGCGCTCATGGCCGCCTCCCATATCTGGCCCTCCTGGCATTCGCCGTCGCCCATGAGGCAGATCACAAAACCGTCTTTGCCGTCCATGCGAAGACCGAGCGCAGCCCCGACAGCAGCGGAAAGGCCCTGGCCGAGTGAACCGGAAGCGATCCTGATTCCCGGCAGCTTCGAATCGGATGACGGGTGGCCCTGCAGGTAGGAATTCAACTGGCGGAGCGAACCGAGCTCATCGATGGAAAAATAGCCGGAACGGGCCAGAACGCTGTACCAGACCGGCGCGATATGACCGTTGGAAAGAAACACCATATCCTGGTCGTGGTGGTGCCAGAACGCATGAGGCTTGTGGCGGAGCAGCCTGAAATAGAGGGCGGTGAAAATGTCGGCCATGCCGAGCGAGCCTCCCGTATGGCCGGAGTTGGCCATAGCGAGCATCCTGACGATGTCGCGGCGGACCTGGCGGGCCATTTCCTTGAGCTGTTCTACCGATTCAAGCTCGAGCAGCTTGCCTTTTTTCTCGGCAGGATAGTGTTTTATGTCTCTTGCCATGGTTTTACAACAAAAATCTTATGGATTGACGAGGCTAAAAGTTAAAGGGCTGGTAATAAATAACAAAAAAAACTCAATCATGCTTCCGCTTTCTCTCTGCAAAAAAGCGCCACACGGAAAAAACAACAAGAAGCAGAAAAATCCCGGTGACGGGAAGACTGTACAGGGCGACATAGCGACCGATATCCCTCCAGTTGCTTCCAAGGAGGTATCCCCCGTAAATGAGGAGGATATTCCAGACGGTCGCGCTGATTGCTGCGGTGATGAAAACCGGCAGGATCCTGAGGTGCATGAGGCCGGCCATCACGGAAATCACGGCCCTGGAACCGAAAAGAAATCGGTTGACCAGTACCGAGAGATAACCGTGCGTCGTGAATTTATGCCGGATAACTTCCATGTCTTCCGGGGGGAAAAAGCGGTGGACGGTCCGAGAAAGCCAGTTGTGGGTAATTGTTCCTCCGTCGGCGTAGAGTTTCAGTCCGAGGGACCTGCTGAGCAGGTAGACCAGCATGAAGCCGCACAGTGAGCCTGCAGAAGAAAAAAAAACGGCGGGCCAGAAAGAGACCCTGCTGAAATTGATGAGGTAGCCGATGAACGCGACGGGGACGTCTCCGGGGATCGGAGGTACAACGTTTTCGAGAAACGCAATCAGAAAAAGAAATGCGTAAATCGCAAACGGGTCCGCATGCTGCAGGTAAGTTATTGCAGATTCAAGCATCGATATCCCCGGAACGTATCGCCCTAAGATGTCAGTCGAGACCGAGAACCCGTCTCTGCACCTCGCTGTATGCGTCCTCGACTCCTCCGAGATCGAACCTGAAGCGGTCCTTGTCGAGTTTTTCCCTGGTCTCGAGGTCCCAGAGGCGGCAGGTGTCGGGGCTGATTTCGTCGCCCAGCAGGATTCCGCCGTCATGTCGTCCGAACTCGAGCTTGAAATCGACCAGCATGAGCTTCCTTTCGGCGAAAAACTCTTTCAGCACGGCATTGATGGCTTCAGCGCGGCTTTTGAGCACGTCAAGCTCCTCGAGGGAGGCCACGCCGAGCGCCACGGCATGGGACTCATTCATGAGGGGATCGTCGAGATCGTCGTTCTTCAGGTAAAACTCGACGATGGGCTGTTCGAGGACCGTGCCTTCGGCAAACCCGTAGCGTTTGACCAGTGAACCGGCAGCGATATTCCTCACGACCACCTCGACCTTGATGATATCGAGCCGTTTGCACAGCATGTCCCGGTCGGAAAGCTTTTCGACCAGGTGGGTCCTGACGCCATGCTCTTCGAGCAGCGTGAAAAGCTTGCAGGATATGGCGTTGTTGACAACGCCCTTGTCAGCTATAGTGCCTTTTTTCTTGTTGTTGAACGCTGTCGCATCGTCCTTGAACTCCTGTATCACCAGATCGCTGTTCTCAGTCAGAAATACCTTCTTGGCCTTGCCTTCGTGAAGCAGTGTCGTCTTTTTCATGAGATGTGTTTGTTTTATTGTCGGCCGCCGGAAGCGACAGCCTTGTCAGAATGCAAAAATCATGCGGGCCCGCCGCCCTGATTGTCGGAAGCAGCCTGCTGGACCGCTCCGGTAAGGACGATGGTGATCTGGTCGTCCGTAAGACCCTTCTCCTTCAGAAAATTCATGAACCGGAACACGCCGAGGTCCGACAGCATGGCTTTAGGCTGGTCCTTTTCTTCGAGTCCCCTCTGGCGGCTGTACTCTGCCGATGTTTCTATCCAGTCCGCGATGAACTGTTCGGACCTGCCGTTCTCGAGAAAGTACCCGGTGACGATACGGACGACATCCTCCCTGCAGGGTTCGGGATGGGCCATGAACAGGAGCTGCATCTCCTCCGAAATCCGGCCGAGCACAATAACCGCTTCCCGGTCAAGGGTTTCCTCGAGGATATCCTTCGCCTGCTCCTTGACATCACCCTTATGAGTCATAACGCTTTACGGATCGTTGGAGAATAAATCACTGAAAGATGAAAAATCCCGTGCAAGTTACACAATCCTGATGGTAAAGAAAAAAAATTACACCTGAAGGCTTTGGGCGAAAGGTGGTACCCCGCAATTTTTCCCTGGCTTGGCTGGATCAAACAACAAAAAGTAGCCCACCAAAGAAAACAATACGGATAGATTCCTGATATGCTTCTGAAATCAACGGGGTTTAAAGACGCATCTGGCTCGAACACCTGCCCATCAGGACAAAGCCAACGATCTTCAGTAAAACAACTTGGAGAAAAAACCAAAACAGAACGACATCACAGGTTCAATCGGGAGCACGTCCTGGTAGTTGCTGGTTTGCAGGCAATGGTCATCCCACCAACAGCTGAGTTTCCGGGTGTGCAGGAAAAAACACTGATACGTTGGGGCCTTTTCAGGATCACCTTCCTTGCAATCTGCACCCGGTTCATCATGAGATGGAATCAATACAACGGTTTAAAGAACACATTCTACCTTGGGGGGGGTACGCTCTAAGTTCCCTACCCCTGCATGGTTTCATCATCCGAATGCCGATAAACTGATCTGACAATATAAAGCGGGCGCTGGCGTACCTCGACGTAGATACGACCGACATATTCACCGATAATTCCAAGGGCAAACATGTTCATTCCTCCAAAGGTAAGGATCAGAATCACTGTTGACGCATAACCTGGTGTATCGACACCGAGCAGTAAAGTCCTGAAAAACAGGAATCCGGAGTACATCATTGATACCAAAGTCATAACTAGTCCTATGTAAGTCCACATACGCAATGGAATGGTCGTAGAAGCGAATATTCCGTCACATGCAAGCTTCCATAATTTCCAATAGGACCAATGTGTCTCTCCTGCCGATCGGGCAGGACGCTCATAAGAAATTTCAACTGTTTCAAAGCCCACCCAACTGAAAAGTTCCTTGTTGAACCGTGAACGTTCTCCTATGGTAAGGATTGCATCAACCACTTCCCGATCCAGCAGTCGAAAATCACCAACCCCGAAAGGAATAGGGCGATCAGCCAACAAATTGAACACTTTATAAAACGCTGCCGCGCTGGTGCGTTTCAGCCAGCTGTCCTTATCACGGCTTGCCCGGCGGGCATTCACGACTTTCGCACCTTCCTGCCAGTGCATCAGCATCTGTTCGATTATCTCGGGTGGATCCTGCAGATCGACATCCATTGGAATCACGGCATCGCCTCTCGCCTGGTTGATTCCTGCCGAGAGTGCCGCTTCCTTGCCGAAATTTCGCGAAAAATTTACCAGAGAAATCCATGGCAGTTTTCGTGCATAACTCATTATTGCGAGTTCGGTAGCATCAGTAGAACCGTCATTGATGAATACGAGTTCAAAACGATATTTCTGCTGGAGAACGGTTATAACAGCAGCTACTTTCTCAATAAAAGGATCTATGGAGTTCATCTCGTTATGAACCGGGACTATCAGGGATACGAGATTTGTTTTTGTCAATTTGAGTCGATCCACATTAAATAAATGTTATTTCACCCAAAGCGAATTAAAATAATATATACACACAGCCATCAGTATCATAAGGACCATTGAAGTTATTTAACATCTCAATGCTGGACTTGCAATAAAAATATGAGAACAAGGAAGCACAAAAAGGATAAACTGTTGATTATGAGATGAAAAAACGCTAAAGCTGACAGGACTGCGGTTAATGAATGTAGTTACTCTACCGTTCGTAATGCATGAAAGATCACATTACTTTGAACATTCTGAGGGTTCTTTGATGGCTTGCATTTATTAGTATACGGGAATTCTCGAACTCATTGAGGTCGTGCATTTCGACATGCTGTTCAGGAACAATTATGAACAGCTTTTTGCGACGGGTTCATTTGATATATTTTTTTCCGTTTTACAAAACTTTTTCTCATTACCTGACGGGAGAAGAAAGCATGATGCTCTGAATATATATACAGGCTGAACGAGGGGAATTTCGGGCAATGAAGGTTATGGTGAGCTTGTTTCTGTTATCGTTCATCATTGTGTCAGGGACAGGAAACATCTGCGGTTTCGTCGGATTTTGCAATCCGGAATGCAGGGCACCCACACTCCGATCGTTTATCAGCACCTGGACATCGGTCGGAGAGTAATCAGAATTGAGAAAGCTGCGGCTTTCTATGAAAATGTGAGCAGGCTTGCTGCTTACAGGCTTGAGCTGCAGAGATATCGATGCAGGGCTGTTTAACAACCGGATGCCGGCAGTATCCGGCAATGACCAGCCGGATTGAGAGATTTGAAGGGCCTTCCAGTTAAGCGGAGTAACGCGGTCTTTTCTGTACTTGAGATTCCAGTAATTGAGCCGTTTATCGATGTAACATGCCCGGTAATATTCGCTTACGTCAGGCTGGAATATCCTGCTTGTCACGAAAAAATAAAATGTCCCGAGAATTGCCACGCCAAAAAAAAAGAGCATTCTTTTTATCATATCAAATAAACCTTTCCGGTTGTCCATGACCAGACATAGAAAAAAAAGAGAAACGTGAAAAGTACAAAGACCGCTCCTTTCAACCACAGCCTTTCCTTTATGAGCAGGCCGATAAAGATCATAAATGGAAATAAAGTTCCTACATAACGGTGCATCGAAGTCAGTCCTGTTGAAAGTGGAACGAGTGTACCAATGAGCAGAATGAGTGCTTCCGGTTTCAGCTGCTTTCGCCACAAATAAATACCACCGATAATTCCGCCCAACGCAAGCAAATCGTTGTACTTCATCGAACCATTGCCTAAAATGCCCCCCCCAAGCAGATAGATAAGCGGATTGCCGATCTCCCGCCCCCAAGCACGCTGAATATGGCTGAAAGCAAGTGCATCGCCAGTCAGGTTATAGAGAAAAAGCATATAAGCGAACAGGCCGAGCGGCGCAAGAATGATGGCAAAGAGTGCAGGCTCAGTCCCCCTGCGTGCAGTCAGTAATTGTTTCCAGCCGTGCTGGCAGAGAGCGATGGCAAGCATGGGAAAAACGATCATAACCCCAAGATTTCTCGTCGCGGAAAGCAGGACACCGAGTATGCCGGCAATAATCCAGCGATTCTTCCTTGCCGAATACATGAGAGCAAGCATCAGCGCTGTATACAGACCTTCGGTATACATAAGCGAGTAGAAGAGACTGAAAGGTGATATTGCCGTCAAAATCGTGATTGTCCGTGCAGTATGCTTATCGGTAATTTGCAGGGTGTAACGGTAGAGCAGGATGAGTGTGGCGGCAAAAGCAGTATTGGAGAGAACAATACCGGCTATCGGTATCTGCATGCCGGTTATCATGGCGAGGAAGCGTACAAGCATTGGATAGAGAGGCAGGAAGGCCCAGTTGGCAGCGAAAATATGCAAATGGGCCCTCGGTTCAATATCGTAACCGTATTCGGCAATACTGTTCAACCACAGCGCATCCCAATGGTAGAGACAGTCCAGCTTCGGGCAGTTTCCGGAGAAATGCATGACAATGAGCATCATGAGGCATCTGCTCAAAACAAAAACTGCTGCAGGAAAAGCAACGGAAGCAGCATCGAAAGCTTTCGCTTCCGGAATGTTGATGTCTGCTCTCATTGTTATTATTTCGTTATTGAATACTGCGCAGGTATCAAAAATATCTTCACGGTATTTCGATGATTTTGCGCTCTCATTGCTCTGACAAATGATTGTCGTCTTGTGCCCGGCAAAATGAGCCTTCTAATCATAACCGGGCCATTGGGCAGCAAGATGAAACTTTTGAGACCTGCTCAATGACTTACGTGCTGCGTGCTCTATTGCTGTCGCTGAAGACGAGGATTGTAATGTTTCAATTTCCTGGATACCCCCCCAAGAAATACAAACAGCGAAAATCGGACGATGACGCCCGTTAATTTAAATAAGACCGATAGATTCTCCAATAATTCCAGGCCCGAACCTGCTTATCCAGCAAAAGGAAGAATCATAATAGCAGTTGATAAATCAAATCAACTCGCTAATTTTAAATTAAATACCGTTCCTACTCTATACAAATTTGCCGATAATGACAAAACGACAGTTATGGCCTCTATAAAACAGGTGCCGAAAGAAAAAGATGCGAACTGCACACCCGTATAGTAATATTATATTACAAGGCAAATGTTTATTCCAATTGAGGCGGTTGGTCCCGACAAGACAGGATCGAAATCCTCATCTACCTCCTGTGCATACCGGTTTTGTGCGTTCCAGTCAGCCTTGCACTCGTGTTACCCACAGAGAAATAAAAAGATGAGCCCTGCAGAATGTCAATGTCGGACTTACAAAAAAAAGGAATCACCGATATTTATGCTGACAGATTTCCGATATTTTATCACAAAATCCACAGGACGCCTGATGCCCCGAAAATGGGATATTTGCCTTTCTTCATCTTTCAAACACTTTCGCGCATACCAACAAATTCGGGAAAGATACCATGAATGACAATGCGCATTGGCTTGATCGAAAACGCCTTGCAATTTACCCCCAACTCTTTCTGGCTTTGTTCCTTTTTATGGGCATAGTGTGGGTGTTGAAGTCGATATACATTTCCGGACTGAAAGGAAATTCGTTCGGTAACGATTTTATCACATTCTGGGCGGCATCGCATCTGGCCTTGACCGGTCATGCCCAGGACGCCTACGACAGTTGCTTGCTTTTCAAAGCCCAGCAATTTGCTTTACCGGCAGCCTCGCGAGACTCTTACGCATGGTTCTACCCCCCGACATTCTATCTTCTTGTTCTGCCACTGGCTTTATTGCCTTACGTAGCAGCATACTGGACTTTCATGCTGTCAACCCTCGGCGCCTACCTTCTTTTATTGCGAAGAATTGTCCGAGGTAAAACTGCGATGCTGTGTATTGCTGCTTTTTCCGGATTGTGGATCAACCTTTTTTACGGGCAGAATGCATTCCTGACTGCATCTCTTTGCGGAGCGGCCTTACTCTGCACTGAACGAAGACCTGTCCTTGCCGGGGTGTTCATCGGCCTGCTTGCGGCTATCAAACCTCATCTTGCTTTTCTGTTTCCCGTAGCGTTAATCGCTGTTGGAGCATGGCGTATTCTGATAACAGCTGCCTTGACCACGACAGCCTTTACGGCCATCGGGACTGCAATCCTTGGGACTGCAGCGCTCAAAGGGTTTCTCGCGAATCTTGTTTATGCCCGAGTGTTCCTGGAAAACGGTTCTCAGGTCTGGAAAAAAATACCCTCTGTGTTTGCTTTTATGCGCCTTTACGGAATTCCTGTCGAATGGGCATATGTTATCCATTTTGTTTTTGCAACGGGAGCCGCAGTCATCGTATGGCATGTGTGGCGACGTTGCCGAAACAGTAACTTACGCGGAGCCGTCCTGATGACGGCAACGTTTCTGATCAGCCCGTACATATTTCATTACGACCTGGCGTGGCTGGCCTTCCCCATCGCCTGGTTTGCATTGTCAGGGATGCAAAATGGCTGGCTTCGAGGAGAACGAGAAGTGTTGGTTGTTGCCTGGCTGTTACCTATGCTGATGGGGGTCCAGATTGTCACAAATTTGACAGTACAAATTGGGCCCCCGGTGATTTGCAGCTTATTATGGATTATTGTTCGCCGGATTGAATCGCCGATGTTGGAAACGACGACAACCAGTTATCGTGATGATGAACGAAACTGTACAGTGTGCAACAGCTCAAAATACAGTGAAAGAACAATAAAGGAGTAGTTGAGCGCAATTCACCCATGACCTCGCGCCCTGAAGCAACGACATGTTTCGGGTTGGCGGCATCAGGGATTTTTATAAATTTTAGTAATTGATTCGAGACCCGCATTCAGAAATCCTTCAAGAGAATACTCCGAAACCCTCAACATTTACAGTAATACGAGTATTCGGGAAATCCGTCTATGTTTCAATAAAATATTTTCAGGCAGGAGCACCTGCTTCTATATTATTCTTTATACGCCGTATCACAACAGTAGAACAATAAACAGTAACACGTTTTTCAGCATTATAACACCCCGTATCAACTCTCATATTTTATTTATTATCAATACACCGTATAACAACAATAGAAAAAATTAGTGCCACGTTTTGCAATATTATAACACCCAACAACAACCCACATATCTCCAGAATATAACCCACAATAAACACACTTAAGCGACGATTAGCGGCATTAAATATTCCGAATACATCAATTGAAAGGATAGTAGAGAACCATTGTTCAAGGCAATGCTCAACAGCTATAGTTATTGACTTCCCTTATTTCTGTATTATATTTACTATTGTAAATACCCCTGACGCCCCGATATCAAAAAAATAAGTTCTATCTGACCACGGGCGAATTATGGAGATAGCATATCTGTTTCACAACTGTCAACGTGTGAAAAAAAGGGCGGAAGTATTTTCTTTCAAATAATAACCCCAGGAGGAAAAGCTATGTTGAACATTATTTTAACATTCAAAACAAGCCTCGAAGTCATGCTGAACAGGCTCTTCGGCGTCAAATCGCAGAAAGGCGTGACCATGATCGAGTATGCACTTATTGCTGCTTTAATAGCTATTACTCTGATTGTAATTCTTGGCACTGTCAGCGGCAGTTTGAATGACATTTTTCAAGCAATCGCCGACGCTCTTGATGCCGCTCATTCCTAACTTTTTTTCATTAGTTCTGTTGAGCCAAAACTCTAATACAGCTCTAATCCGTGAAACTACCAGTCGTCGTTTTAGCCATCGCCCTCACTTTGGGGGCGATGGCGGCGTTCATGGCCTCCCGCTGGACTAGCGCCCCCAAATCAACAGGGGCCAAGGTCGTCATCGTAGAGCAGCCTATCGAAGCCGGCAAAGCCATTACGGCTAACCAAGTCAAAGCCCTTGATTGGCCAGGTTCGGCCGTTCCGCAGAATGCATTCGCTCGCGTCACCGACGTGACAGGGCGAATTGCCCGCATCTCCATGATCCCGGGCGAGCCTGTCCTGCCAGGTAAATTGGCCCTCACAGGTGCTACCGGCGGTTTATCCTCGACCATCACCGAGGGCAAGCGCGCCATTACCGTAAAAGTTAACGAGGTAGTTGCGGTTGCAGGTTTTGCCCTGCCCGGCAGCTATGTGGATATTCTGGTTAACGGCACAGATGCCAACGGTCAGAACTTTTCACGAACCGTGCTGTCGCGCGTCAAAGTACTGGCCGTGGACCAGGTAACGACTGGAGACCCGGATAAACCAAAAGTGGTTAATGCCGTAACCCTTGAACTTACTCCGCAGGAATCTGAAAAACTTGACCTCGCCCGGAATATCGGCAAGCTTGCTCTTGTCCTGCGCAACGAACTCGACAAAGGAATAGTGAATTCCGCAGGTGCACGCCTGCCCGATATAGTTAACCCGATGCCCACCCGAGCCTCCGCCATTTCAAAGAATGCACCGGAGGATTCTTTCCGTCAAGGCCGCGGGCCCGAAGAAATTCGTGGTACCAACCGCTAACCTGTCGCCAAACCACTTAGCTAAGATGCACATCAACTTCAAAAGACTTATGCGTTTGGCCTGCAGGATGCTTGCTCTTGCGGTGCTACTTGCCGGAACCGTCAATGAGCCTTTATATGCAAAGGCCTCACCGAAACACAGCAGCAAAAAAAATATAAAACGGGTACGTACTTTTTCCGGACCATCTATGGCTTTCCCCTCGTCCTACCTGCTGTCCGAGGGTGAATCAAGGGTCTACCGGCTCGCAAAACCCGTTTCACGTGTGGCCATAGGCAACCCCGCTATCGCCGACTATATTATTATCAACCCATCAGAACTCTATCTGCTCGGTAAAAAACCGGGTGCTACCAATCTTATCGTCTGGGACCAGGCAGGCAACTTTATGTCCGCACCCCTGAATGTCAGTCGCAACATCAACCCGATAAAAGTTCTGCTGACTGCCGCATTGCCGAACGAACGCGGTATCGATATTTACTCTCTGGGCCCCGCTGTAGTGCTTGCCGGCACGGTTTCCGACGCACTGGCGGCAGAGACCGCCTGGCGCATCGTCAGCGCATACCTCGGTGGCAAAGGTTCGGGAAAAACTCCCGAACAATCCCTGATCAACAGCCCTCCAGACTCTCCGGCCCTTACCAACGTAACCGGTATAGCCAAGGCAGCATCAACTTCTGCAAGTGCATCGAACGCTGCACAAGCTTCCGGTATACCTGGCGTGGTCAACCTCCTCAAAGTCCGCGACCCGATGCAAGTCCGCCTCGAAGTCCGCATTGCTCAAGTTTCCAGGTCCTGCATACAGGCGCTTGGACTTGACTGGGTTCAAGGAGCCGGCCCTCTCGCAGGCAGCAGCCTCATGACCGGGTTTGTCAGCGATGCAACGATCAAACTCTTTTTCAGTAATGGCAACAGCAGTTATATACAGGCCGAGTGTAAAAAGGGACTTATCCGAATGCTCGCTGAACCAACCCTTGTCACCATGAGCGGTCAGGAAGGCTTCTTCCTTGTTGGCGGCAAAGTGTATACTCCTACCGTTGCCGCCAATGGAGCTGTTGACTATGTTGAACGAACGTATGGCGTTGGTTTGCGATTTCTGCCTGTCGTACTTGATGGAGGCCGTATTTCGCTCAAGGTTGCACCCGAAGTTTCCAAGCCTCTCAAAGAAGCCATAACAGCAGGAACATCGAGCGGGTTGCCGTCATTTTCCCTTACCTACTCTGCCACTACCGTCCAGATGAACGAGGGTGAAAACCTGGTTATCGGCGGCCTTCTGCAGGATAATCTCGAAGAAACCATACGGGGAATTCCCTTGCTGAGCAAGATTCCTATTCTCGGGGCGCTCTTCAGGCGCACCGACAAAGACTCCGAAAAAACCGAACTCATGGTCGTCGTTCGGCCTACGCTAATCAAAGCAAGCAGGACCATGCCTGAACTCCCGACCGACCGGGTAATCCCCCCAACTGAAAAAGAGCTCTTCCTCGACGGAAAGCTTCAAGGTTCACGGTTAAATTGACCGCCATGCAGGCTGATAATGACATACGCAAGACACCGGCAAATAAGCTCGCCCGTTACCAGAAAGGCAGTGCACTGGTGGAGTTTGCGTTCATCCTGCCCATATTTCTCCTTCTCCTCTTCGGAATAGTTTTTTATACCGTGGCTCTCTACAACAAAACCGTGCTTACTATGGCTACGCGGGAGGGTGCACGTGCCGGGACCTTATATTCTCCTGATCGTACTGATGAAAATGCCCCGACCACCGCTGAAAACAGAGCCTATATGGTGTGTACAGACCGCCTTGTCGCTTTAGGCCCAGGAATGACATACAGCACCGATGCCGATCCTGTTGCTGGAGGTATCCTTACCGTTCATGCCACGATGCATTACCCTGGATTTATCCATATTCCGGGATTCTTGAATTCCACAGAATTCTTTTTGTCTGACCTTGAGCTTTCGGCCCAAACCAGTATGAAGCTCGAATAACCATGAAAACACTGCAGAGAGACCAGTGTGGTGGAGTGGCAATTTGGTTTGCCCTGTTGCTACCGGTATTGCTGGGTTTTGCCGCTTTAGCTGTTGACCTGGCCCGCATCCAGCTGACCAAGGTCGAACTGCAAAACGCAGCCGATGCTGCGGCTCTTGCAGGTGCCCGAGCACTTACCGACACAGGCAAGTTGTCAGGCGATTATTACAATTGGTCAGCAGCCAAACTTGCTGCACTGAATGTGGCAAAAAAAAACTATGCCAACAATCTTACACATATTACAGATGCAAACATAGACACCACGGTAACGGGTTATTGGGACCTTTCAGACAATTCACCACTTTCATCCAAGCGAGTGCATGACCAAACCGAATCTGGCGTTCACGATACTGGATATGTCCCTGCCGTCAGTATCACAATTACTTACTTCGGGTTGAAGTTGTTTTTCGCCCCCCTTTTTAATGCTTTCCGTTTTTTGAATGCTGATTTTAACGAAAGGAACATCCATGCTACAGCCATTGCGGTTGCAGCCGTACCCGCTAACGGAACAGGCATGTTCCCAATGGCACTCAGCAGCTGCATATACAGCATTTATTGGAACTCAGCTACAAATACCCCAAAATTGGATCCAACTACAAACAAAGCTTATGTTATAAACATCAACAGTGTTTACTCGGGAGGCTGCAACTCAGGACAATGGACCAGTTTTTCATTAGATAAAAACGATGTCCCAACTATAAGGGAACTCATCGCAAATGGAAACAGCGATGAGCTGAAAATCAACGACCCCATCTGGATCCAACCAGGCGTAAAAGCAACCATATATGACAGCGTCCCTCTTAATATTGATGTTACTATTCCAGTTGTTGACAACGTTACCACTCACTCTGAAGTACCTATTGTAGCGATTGCCGGTTTTCATATTGAATCCGTTAAAAAGACGGGAAACCCAAAATATGTAACTGGATATTTCATTGATCCAAAGATTTTTCCAAGCCTCAATCCCGGATCGGGCGCTTCTTCATTGGGGGCCTTAAGTCGTCCTGTACTGGTTAAATAAATATCAATGAATATTGTTGCCTACTCTTCCCGACCCTGGGAGGTTTCCGACGCACTGCTTGAGCTGCGTCAGCATCAACTGACAAGGTTGGTTGGAGATCTTGCCGGTATGGTGCGCCAGATCACGGAAAAAAAACCCGACCTCGTTTTCGTTGTGGGCTTTGAACCCACCGATCCCCTATATCTTCAGGAGATAGAGAGGCTCTGCCTCTCCCTGCCGAAAGCCCCGGTCGTAGCCCTGCACCTGAAAACACAGCCAGAACTTCTCTTGTCGCTCATGCGTGCCGGTGTTCGTGAAGTGATTTCCGACAGTGCAGCCGAAACCCTGCGACAGGTTATCGATCGCGCCCAGCTTCGCACCAAAGGGGTAAGCATCAGCAAGGGCCGGGTTTTTGGATTCATCTCATCCAAAGGTGGGGACGGCAGTTCCTGCATAGCGGCCAACCTGGCGTTCGCGCTCTCTCAACAGCCTGAAACCCGCGTGCTGGCAGTCGATATCTCCCTGCCCTTCGGCGACCTCGACATGTACCTCACCGGAGAAACCCTCACTCAGGACCTGGCCGACATTTCCAGCCAGTCCGACCGGCTTGACCAGTCTCTGCTCAACAGCATGGTACAGCACCTCAGTCCAACACTCGACCTCATCCCCTCGCCCGCCACGTTCGATAAAATAGTCGATATCGACCCTGAACGCGTAAGTGAACTCATTCGTATTGCCGCAAACTTTTACGACTATATTCTGGTCGATTTCGGTTCATCTCTCGATCAGGTTGGCATCTGGGTTCTCGAGCACCTCGACGAACTCTGCATCGTATTCACCCCTTCGCTGCCATCGCTGCGCCGGGCGGGCCAACTGCTCAAAGTATGGGAAGAACTTGAAAAACCCATGTCACGCATCGAGATCATTTTCAACCGTGCTGACACCAGTGTTACCATCTCCATCAAGGAAATAGAAAAAGTTATCGGAAGGAAAATCAACAAACGCTTCCCCTCTGATTTCGAGGCCATACAGAAGTCAATCCTGAGTGGGCAGCCGTTTCTGGAGGTTGCGCCCAAATCCAGACTCTCCAAAAGCATCACCGACTGGACAGAAGCAATTACAGGCAGCAGTCATCGTAAACAAAGCACGATATGGCAACGCTTAAAGATCAAATAGGCCGCTGGAAGCTCTCCTCCAAACGCAGTGAAGCTCCCACTGAACCGGATGCCGCAAACACCGAGACAAGCGCGCATAATTTTGAAGCCGAGGGTCAAAATTCTCCTGCCCAGGCACCGGCGGCAAAAACCAAAGCATCCCCAGGGGTTGACTATTACGCGACCAAAATAAAGCTGCACCAGAAGCTGCTGACGCGCATCGACCTCAACACTATCGAAAGCCTGACCCCTGAGCAGCTGCGCAAAGAGCTAGGAGTTCTGCTTGTCGCGCTCATCGAAGAAGAGGCCCTTCCCCTGAATCATCAGGAGCGCACAAGGCTGGTGACCGACCTCAAGAATGAAATCATGGGGCTTGGCCCTATCGAGCCACTGCTTGCCGATCCGACCATTTCTGAAATCATGGTCAATGGCTACCAGAATGTCTATGTCGAAAAAAGCGGATGCATCCATCTCACCGACATCCGCTTCGGAGACGATGCGCACCTCATGAAAATCATCGACAAAATCGTCTCCCGTGTCGGGCGGCGCATCGATGAATCAAGCCCCATGGCCGATGCCCGACTTCCTGACGGATCGCGCGTAAACGCCATCATTCCGCCATTGGCCCTCGACGGTCCGGTCCTCACCATCCGGCGCTTTGCGGTTGTGCCGCTGCAGATGCATGACATCATTCAAAAAAACAGCCTTACACCCGCCATGGCCGAACTGTTGGCCGCAATGGTCAAGGTCAAGTGCAACATCCTCATTTCGGGAGGTACCGGTACCGGCAAAACCACGCTGCTCAACATTCTCTCGGGATATATCCCCTCGAACGAACGCATCGTGACCATCGAAGATACTGCCGAACTGCAGCTTCAGCAGGACCATGTCATCCGCCTCGAAACGCGCCCGCCCAATATCGAAGGCAAGGGCGAAGTCTCCATGCGATCACTGGTTAAAAACTCACTGCGCATGCGGCCTGACCGCATTGTGCTGGGCGAGGTCCGAAGCGCCGAGGTGATCGATATGCTCCAGGCTATGAACACGGGCCACGAGGGTTCGCTCACCACCGTACATGCCAACACTCCCCGTGATGCACTGGGCCGGCTTGAAAACCTGGTCGGACTGGGCGGCATCAATCTGCCAAGCAAAGCCCTGCGCCAGCTCATAACGTCGTCCATTCACTTTATCGTCCAGATCACCCGTGTAAGTGACGGCAGCCGCAAGGTCTCCAGCATCCAGGAGATCAGCGGCATGGAAGGAGACGTCATCACCATGCAGGAAATCTTCAGCTACAAACGAACTGGCACCAATCTGGACGGAACCGTGCAGGGAATGTTCAGGGCAACGGGCGTACGGCCAAAAGTGTCCGAAAAAATACGCACCTATGGCATCAGCCTCAGTGAGGGCATTTTCGATCCCGGTGCTATCGACTAACTTCTGGGCACATCATAATGAATTTTCTGATCCCCTTGATCGCGTTTGTGGCTGTCGTGCTCACCCTGATGCTGGGCTACGGCATGTGGGCCTATTTTTTCGATCCTGAAAAAAAAGCTAAAAAACAGCGGCTGGATACTATCCAGAACACCATTCAACCGGACAGGGAAAGTTTCAGCAACACACGAACCACACGTGTGGACAGCTTTCTTGAAATATGGCTTCGCCCACGTTCCGGAATATTCCGGCAACTTGAAAACCTTATCGAACGCGCCCATATTCCGCAGTCTGCCATTCGCATCATCGGCATCATGCTTGCCCTGTTTCTGGGGGCTTTGGTGTTGGGCCTTCTGCTCCACACCAATCCCCTGCTCCTGCTCTTGCTTGCCTCTGCCATCGCAAGCGCACCTGTTCTATGGTTAATCTTACAGGCAAACAAGCGTACCCAGGCTTTTGAAAACAAACTCCCTGAAATGCTCGACTTCATCTCACGCGCGCTGCGGGCAGGGCACAGCCTGACCTCGGCCCTCGCCGAAGTCGGCAAGGAATTTCCGGATCCCATAGGGCCCGAACTTAAAACCGTATCGGATGAAATGGCTTTCGGCTTGCCGTTCAAAGACGCCCTTTTCCGGCTCGCTGAACGTGTTCAAAGCAACGATCTCAGTTTCTTTGTCACATCGCTCATGATCCAGCACGAAACCGGCGGCAACCTCTCCGAACTGCTCGACGGCCTGGCCAATACCATACGCGAACGTTTCAAGCTGCGCGGCAAAGTCCGCACGCTCTCATCAGAAGGTCGCGCATCAGCGTGGATCCTCGGTTGTATGCCGTTCGCGCTCGCTGCAATTATTTCGGTTTTGAATCCTCAATATATGTCGCTCCTGTGGACAACACCCCAGGGCAAGAACCTCATATACACCTGTTTAGGGCTTATGACATTCGGCGTCATTGTAATCAACAAAATCATCCGGATCAAGGTTTAACCCATAGCAACACCATCCATGCAAGGCATCCTGCAAATCCTGACCATCGTGCTCTCGGGGGCGGCTGTCGCTGCGGTTGTACTCGCGCTCTACAATTGGGCGGACCTCAATGCCCTGAAAAAACGCTTCACCAGGATTGTTGGCAAAAGCTGGGCGCCTGCCAAAACATCGGTATCCGTGGAGGTCAAAACCCATAAAGTGGCCCCCGTCGTCAATATCCTCTCCAAACTCTCCCTCCCGGAAGAAGGTTGGCAAAGCTCCGGCGTTCAGCTCAAGTTCCTGCAGGCAGGCATTCGCAACAAAAATGCACCTCAATATTATTATGCCGTAAAAACCCTGCTCTTCCTTGGCCTGCCGGTGGTGGTGGCGCTGTATCTTCATTTTTTCAAACCAGACCTCCCGATCCTTAATCTCAGTCTTTTCGTGCTGGTTACCGCCGCAGCGGGTTACTACCTGCCGGAACTGCTGCTGCGTTTTATAACCAACCAGCGGATTGGCCGCATGCGCAACAGCCTGCCGGACATGATCGACCTCCTGGTCATCTGCACCGAGTCGGGCATGGGCATCGACTCTTCCATTGCACGTATATCGCGCGAGATGGCACGCTCAAGCCCTGAACTGGCGCAGGAGTTTTACTTATCGTCCCTCGAGATGAGGGCCGGTGCAACCCGCATCGAATCCTTGCGCAACCTTGCACTGCGCTCAAAACTCGAAGACCTGGAAGACCTTGTCTCCATGCTTGTTCAAGCCGATAAATTCGGAACCAGCCTTGCAGAATCGCTTCGCGTGCAGTCAGAGGTGATGCGCTCGCGCCGCATGCAGCGCGCCGAAGAGATTGCCGCAAAAATACCCGTCAAACTGCTGATGCCGCTCGCCCTGTTTATTTTTCCGACACTCCTGATTGTAATTCTGGGCCCTGCATTCATCCGAATCTTTGAAGCCTTCTCCAAGATGGCGAAATGAACCACAGCTCGATGTTGCTTGTCCTGTGGGCACACTGGCCATGGCTGATAGCCGGTGCTTTTATTGGTTTTTGGCTGGTACCCCTGGCACGAATAATCCCGCGAAAGGTCCTGCATCACGCCCAGGCATCCATGGAGGATTGGGTGGGTCCCGGAGGAGGGCTCGATCGGCCCGTCCCCCCTGCCCGGCGCATCTGGGTGCAGCTGATCAACGCTGTTTTATGGGCATCCGCTGCCGTCAGCCACACTGTTTTCCCAGCCATGCTGTTATGGGCCATATTGGCAAGCGCTCTGGTGCTGCTCGCCCTCATTGACTGGGACACCACGATGCTGCCGGACTGGATTGTCCTGCCGACGGGCTTGGCTGGCCTCGTCGGCAGCTACGCGGGGTTTACCTCGCAAAACCTGCTCTTCAGCGCACTATCCGCCGCTTGTGTGCTTTTTGTACTGGGCGGCCTTGCGTTGCTGTTCCTGCGCATCAGAGGCACAAGCGGAATCGGCGGGGGCGACCTGAAGCTTCTGGCTGCACTTGCCGCCTGGTGGGGTGTTCTCGGGGTCTTTTACATAGTCTGGTGGGCGAGTATCGGTACCGTGATCTGGAATCTGCTGTGGCGCCGTTTCAAAGGCCTCAGCCCGGAGGCCGAATGGCCATTCGGTCCAGCCATTGTGGTCGCTGCACTGCTATGGGGCCTGTGGGCGGCCTGATGCCCTCTTTAATCAGACTTATTGCTCCGGCTATTAACACTGCCACTCCCCGGTTAGCCGCAATTGCTCCGAATTTGTCATTCTGAGCAAAGCGAAGAATCCATAACTTGTATTTTCAAATAAAGCTGGATCCTTCACTTCGCCATGCTTCGTTCAGGATGACACCTGTGTTTCAGAACAGACTTCCGGCTCTTGACATTCTGCCCTTGCTCTGGTCTTTGCCATTCTGTCTTTTTTTTCCCTGTCACTCTGCCTTTTCGCTGTCATTCTGCCTTTCTCCTGTCATTCTGCCTTTCTCCTGTCATTCTGAACGAAGTGAAGAATCCACAAACAGCAATTTCAGTAAATGACGTTCAGCATGACGGAACGACATGTCATTCCGCGCTGAGCGAAGAATCCGGATATTTTGGTTTTATAAGAAGCTGGATCCTTCACTTCGCCTTGCTTCGTTCAGGATGACACCAGTGTTGTAAAGATTTCTTTGCGACTTATTATTTGGTAAAAAAATACTGGCGGGGCCGATAAACGCTACAAGCCTTCCCCTGTAATGGAGACGGTACGCTCTTCCAAAATGAAGCTCAGTCATCTTCCGTTTTTTACAATTTTCCTGATACCTCTTCCGGAATCTTCGTTTGTTCTTTTTTGGATTCGCCGTATAACCATGTAAATTGAAATTAAAACTTTCAAAAAACATGGTTACTGGTAAAGAGTATCTTGATCGGATAATTGCAGGAGAAGTTCAACAGGGGCTGAAAAACTATCCTGTCACAGCGATTGTCGGACCCCGGCAGTGCGGCAAGTCAACGCTGATCCGGCATCTTGTACACTATGACCGGCCCTTTGT
>CAIYPU010000149.1 GCA_903928225.1 uncultured Chlorobiaceae bacterium | reverse complement strand
CAGTATTATCTATGCACGATAAAATCAGGATTGCCGCTATCGTCGGGATGGAGCAATGCAACCAGCGGGTATGGCGTGAAGTGACCGAGAAGATTTCCGCCCACGCCGAACTCACCCAATGGACCGATCAGGACCTCGAACATCAGAACCCTGCAGCCGCCGAGGCTATCCGCAACGCGGACTGCGTGTTCACCACCCTGATCCAGTTCAAGCAGCAGGCCGACTGGATGAAGGAACAGCTCGAACAGTCGAAGGTGAGAACCATCTTCGCCTACGAGTCGATGCCCGAAGTGATGCAGATGACGAAAGTGGGCAACTACGTTGTTGCCGGCGACGGAAGCGGTATGCCGGATATCGTGAAGAAAGTGGCGAAGATGCTCGTCAAGGGCCGCGACGAAGATGCGCTTTACGGGTATATGAAGCTGCTCAAGATCATGCGCACGATGCTGCCGCTGATCCCGAAGAAAGCGAAGGATTTCAAAAACTGGATGCAGGTCTACACCTACTGGATGCATCCCACCGCGGACAACCTCGCCGCGATGTTCAACTATATCATGGCGGAGTACTTCGAGGTCGGCATAAAAGCGGAAAAGGTTCAGGAAGTCCCGACGATGGGCTTCTACCATCCCGATGCGCCGGAGTACCAGAAGGACCTCCACCATTACGAAAAATGGCTCCACAAGCGCAACAAAAACGCCACGAAGCAGCGCAATATCGGCATGCTGTTTTTCCGCAAGCACCTCCTGCAGGAAAAGGAATATATCGACAACACCATCCGCGCCGTCGAAGCCAGAGGGCTCAACCCCCTGCCGGTTTTCGTCATGGGCGTTGAAGGCCACGTCGCCGCGAGGGAGTGGTTCACCCATGCGAACATCGACATGCTGGTGAACATGATGGGTTTCGGATTTGTCGGAGGCCCCGCAGGCGCAACCACGCCGGGAGCTTCGAACGCGGCACGCGACGAGATACTCGGCAAGATCAACGCACCGTATGTCGTTTCACAGCCACTGTTCATCCAGGATTTCAACTCATGGAAGTCGCATGGCGTCGTGCCGCTGCAGTCGGCCATGACCTACTCGCTGCCCGAAATGGACGGCGCCGTCTGCCCTGTCGTGCTGGGCGCGATCAGGGACGGACGACTGCAGACCGTGCCCGACCGCCTCGACAGGCTCTCAGGCATCGCGAAAAAGTTTTCGGAACTGCGCCACCTTCCGAACAAGGATAAAAAACTGGCCCTCGTCGTTTACGACTATCCGCCAGGCATGGGCAAGAAAGCGAGCGCCGCGCTGCTCGACGTACCGAAGAGCATCTACAACATCCTGCTCTCGCTTCGCGCAGAAGGATACAGTACCGGCGAGCTTCCGGAATCTCCCGAAGCGCTGCTCGCCATGCTCGACAAGGCGACCGATTTCGAGATCCAGGCCCACGAGCCGGACTGCTTCTCGATCAACCGCGAAATCTACAATTCGATAACATCGGTCCGCGAACGCGAACGCATCGAAGCGCGCTGGGGCGGGTTCCCCGGTGAAGTCGCTCCGGTCAAGCCGGACAACT
>CAIYPU010000148.1 GCA_903928225.1 uncultured Chlorobiaceae bacterium | reverse complement strand
AGGATATCCCGGATATTTTTCTGTGCTTCCGAGGTCGGCGCTGAATCCAGCATCTCCTCGTAAATGCTTTTTTCCTGTGAGAGGTTCTCCGTCTGGTGCTGGGCGAAATAGTTCAGGGAGACGTTATGCCCCATGGTCAGCTTGCCATCGAAATCCAGCTGTCCGGCGATAATTTTGCAGAATGTCGATTTGCCTGCCCCGTTCGAACCGACAATAGCGATCCTGTCTCCCCTCATCACTTCGAGATCGATGCCGTTAAGGACCGCTTTTTTGGATCCGTCCGGCAGGTCGTAGGATTTCTTTACCCCTTCGAGCCGCATGACCTCCCGCCCGGAAGGGGCAGCCTTGGGAAAACGGAACGATATGCGGGAGAGGTCTTCCTCGGGGCATTGCAGGCTCTGTTCGAGCTTTTCCATCTGCCTCAGCCTGCTCTGCGCCTGGCGGGCCTTTGTCGCCTTGTAGCGGAAGCGGTCGACAAAAGCCTTCAGCTCGTCCATCTTCTTCAGGTCGTTCTCGTATTTGCCCATCATCAGTTCGTACCGTTCGGCTTTTTCCTTTTCGTACCAGGAGTAGTTCCCTTTGAATTCGTTGATGCGCCTGAATTCGATTTCGAGCGTCTTGTCGGTGAGCTTGTCG
This sequence comes from uncultured Chlorobiaceae bacterium, assembly GCA_903928225.1. Taxonomy (GTDB): domain Bacteria; phylum Bacteroidota; class Chlorobiia; order Chlorobiales; family Chlorobiaceae; genus Chlorobium. Next base: position 2,723 of record CAIYPU010000148.1, on the reverse strand, counting down.
AGGAAGAACCGGTCGTGCGAGACGATGATATAGCTGTGTTCGTAGCCTGCAAGGTAGTTTTCAAGCCAGCGGAGCGAATCGATGTCGAGGTGGTTCGTCGGTTCGTCGAGCAGGAGCAGGGTCGGGTTCTGGAGCAGCAGTTTCGCCAGGTGCAGGCGCATCTGCCATCCGCCGGAAAACGCCTTCACTTTCTTGTGGAAATCGATTTCGCTGAACCCAAGGCCGGCCAGGACCTTTTCCGCATTCGACTGCATGGAGTAGCCGCCGAGCCTTTCGAATTCGTGCATCGCTTCGGAAAACCGCTCGATCAGCTGGTGGTAAGCCTGGCTTTCGTAGTCCTGGTCGGGCAGGGCCATTTCATGCTCCAGTCGCGATAACTTTCGCTGCAGCTCGAAAAGGCGCGTGTTTGCCTGCAGGGCATACTGCAGCGCGGTTTTTTCAAGGTCCTGGTCGAAGGAGATTTCCTGGGGCAGGTACCCGATGGTGGTTTCCCCCGATTTCATGAACTGTCCCGTCGTTACGAGCGAACTGTTTCCGGTCTCTGCACTGATCAGTCGGAGCAGGGTGGATTTTCCCGTTCCGTTCAGTCCGACGAGGGCGACATGGTCCTTGTCGCCGATACGGAACGAGGTGTCGTTGAGCAGTTCTTTCGTTCCAACGCTGAGCGAGAGGTTTCGGGCTTCGAACATGATATTCGGGATCTGTAAAAATGAGCGTTCTCTTGTAATACACGGTTTGCGGTCCGGGAAAATAGAATATTTTCAGCAAAGCTGTATGCAGGAATAAATGCGGGCAACCTTTCAGTTGACCGCACTGTTTTTCTGCTTGTCCGGCAGACAATGAACCGCGTAACCGGGAAATGTTCCCCGGTGTTCCGTTTTATTTTCACTACATTGAAAAAAAGCGCATGTTTTGTACGTAATTATCGTCTATCTGGACAGTTACGCGAATCGTGAATGCAGCTTGATAATGACTGTCAAGGACAGGGATTTCCGGAAATGATAAAAAGAACCCTTTTGCTTCTGGTGATATTTTTATTCACCATCCCACCATCTCTTCATGCCGAAGAGACCATCACCTGGCAGCAGTGCCTGGATGAGGCTAAACAGGCACATCCGGACCTCTATTCCGCTTTGGCGATCATCCAGCAGGCCGAGGCCGACAGGAACATCACGAGCGGCTCCCGCCTGCCGCAGCTCTCTTCCAGCGTCAGCGCATCGAGGGGCGGTACGACGGCCAAGGGCGGCAGCGCGTCGTCGAACTACTCCTATGCCCTTACCGGGAAGCAGCTTCTTTTCGATGGAGGGAATATTTCAAGCCGGATTTCCAGCACCGAGGAAGCGATCAAGGCTTCACGGTACAACTACGATCTTGTTTCATCCAGCGTTCGCTATGCCTTGCGTTCCGCATTTATCCAGTTGCTCAAGGCCCAGGACCTGGTCGGCCTGACAAGGGAGATTGCAGACAGGAGGCGGAATAATGTCCGGCTTATCGGGCTTCGCTACCAGGGCGGCAGGGAGCATTCCGGATCTCTCGCGCAGGCGCAGGCTGACCTTGCCCAGGCAGAGTTCGACTATGCCCAGGCCGTGAGGGGGCACCAGCTTGCGCAGTCGAAGCTCGCTTCGGCGCTCGGACGCAGCAGCAGGACACCGCTGAGGGTTTCCGGCAGCTTTACGACGGGGTTTTATGCAGAGGGACGTCCTGATTTTTCCTCGCTTGCGAAAAACCATCCTTCTTTCCGGGAGCTCGAGGTGAAAAGCAAAGAAGTGCATTATGATCTCGAAGCAGCAAAACAGGCATTTTCTCCGCAATTATACCTGACCGGGACCGCCGGAAGAAATACGGTAGACAGCTCTCCTTTCGATGCGTTCGACTGGCAGGCTGGCCTTACCCTGTCGGTGCCGATATATGAGGGTGGAGCCGGGAAGGCGAAAGTATCGAAAGCCATGGCTGTCGTGAGCCAGCAGAATGCCCAGGAAAAAAGCGGTTACCTCGATGTCCTCGATACGCTCGAAGAGTGCTGGAAAAACTACCAGGATGCGGTTCAATTGGTAGGAGTGAAGAGAAAGAGCCTCGCTGCGGCCCAGGAACGGTCCAACATCGCCAACGCCCAGTATTCGATAGGGCTTCTGGCTTTCAACGAGTGGGTGATTATCGAAAACAGTCTTGTCAATGCAAAAAAGGATTATCTCAATGCCGAGGCGAACCTCTTGATCGCCGAAGCGCAATGGATCCAGGCGAAAGGAGGAGGGCTCGATGGGTAAGGGGAAAAAGCTGATTTGGATCATTCCGGTTGCGCTTTGCGTGATCGGTGCAGCAGCATTCTTTCTGTTCAGGGGAAAAAACCAGAATGGAAGCCAGTATGTTGAAATTCATCCTTTCAGGGGGACGATCACTTCACTGGTATCGACAACCGGAGCGGTTGAACCTCAGAACAGGCTGAAAATCGGTTCAACGGTCAGCGGGAGGATAGAAGAGATCCTTGTCGATGAAGGACAGATCGTCAAAAAAGGCGATGTCCTCGCCCGTCTCAGTTCGACCGAACGAGCCGCTCTGCTCGATGCCGCCAAACTGCAGGGAAAATCTGAACTGAGCTACTGGCAGAACGTGTACAAGGAAACAGCGGTCATCTCGCCCATGGCAGGACAGGTGATCGTACGGAGTATAGATCCCGGCCAGACCGTTACGACGAGCGATTCGCTTTTTGTACTTTCCGACCGGCT
>CAIYPU010000147.1 GCA_903928225.1 uncultured Chlorobiaceae bacterium | reverse complement strand
TCTGACCTTCCCCGGCCTGTTATGATATTGTTCAACAACGGCTGTCATTTCATCGAAGAACCATTTGCAGGTATCGGATTTTTTCGTTCCTTCCGAAAATTTTCCGCGGCACAGTTTCCATCCGCTGCAACGGGAACAAAAATTATTTTCAAGAAACAGTTTTTCCCATGAAGCTACCCGGTCATCAACAGCTTTCCTGATTTCGACAGAATCCAGGACGGCAAGATTATCAGCGATAAAATCTCCGGCCAGAAGTTCACGGTGTGACAGCGCAACCCTCCCCTTTGCATCAAGATGAAGGTATTCCGATGGATCATCAAAATACACGCGGCCCCAGTTTTCTCCCCTGAGACCCTTCCCAAGGGCGTTAGCCATGGTGAAAAATGGCTCAATCGGGGCATGCGGCATTAACCCGATCAACGCATACGTCATGATCTCTGCAAGAGCATGCCAATCGTTCTCTGCGTTTTCATCAATAATGATCCCCGTGTTGATGCCAACAGACGAAAGCTGCCTGGCCGAAATCAGATTCCTGCCTTCGCAGGGAAGGTAGACATGGAGATCAAGACTTTTCAGAGCAGGCAGCAGCTTCGAAAGGTTTCTGTAATTTCCTGCTGAAGGCACTTTAAGGAAAATCGGAATACCACGCCAGTCCGGTTCGACAAAAAAACGTTCAAGAGGGATATCCAGTTCACAGAGCACACAAGACAAACTGTTATCCACTCTTGCCGCCAGGGCGGCAGCAGCAGTTTCGCGGGGGTCGTTCACCCGCACGCACAAAGTCCGGTTTCTGAGCCGCTCGAACAATGAGCGATCATAAGGAACAACAAGTTTCATCAAGTTCATTTGCTATAAACGAAAGTATCTCCGGCGATTCGTCCGCCAGCTTCTTGAGCAGCTGACAGACACCCCCGCCGGCACAACGGCCTCCGTGGCGGTGCACGCAATCATGACATTCCTCGTATATACCGGGAAGCACTCGGCGTATCCGGTCCTGAAGCTTCGCATAATAATCGGTGATTTCCTTGAATGAATTGAAATCAAAAATCGTCTTCCTTTTCAGGTGAGAAAGAGGAAAACAGCAATATACCTGCATATCGGGCGTTATATCGATAGCCGGAAGGCACTTGAAGCTGACATGCCCAGCATTTCGGGCAAACCACCCTAGCTGTTCGTCTGTAACCCGGCAAAGGGGAAAGCCGCAATCAAAATGAGGGCTGATGCCTGATTTCTGGAAATCGGATTTATAGCTATAAATCCTTTCGATGATTGCTTTGATCTCGCCAACGCGGATGAAACGGTTATCCGAACCGGGAATCGGATGAGCTATTCCCAGACGCAGACTTTTTTTCAATCCATACCGGCCGATCATATCAAATAAAAAACCGAGTTCGAAATCCGTCCGGTAAATATTGAAACCCGCCATCGTCCATTTTCCGAGAGCTGAAAGAAAATTGCGGATTTTTTCTTTTTCCTCTTCCAGAGCGTCAGTCTGCTCGGGATTGTTCAGATTGCAGACAAATGTGACTCGTCTGTCCGGGTTACCGGAAATGTGCTTATTTATGCGATTGAGTACCGCATGGGACATGATTCCGCTTGTAAACACCGTAACGCTTAATCCGCGATCCATGAAATACAGCAGTATATCGGTGAATTCCGGATGCAGCGTTGGCTCTCCTCCCAGGAGTGAAACCCTCCCCTCCCCTGATGCCTGAAGAAAATCTGCAAGGTAGATGATATCTTCCCACGACATGACGCTTTTACTCATGGAATGCCGCATCTCCTTTTCTGCAAAGCAGTAAGGACAGGAGCGGACACATCTGTTTGTAAGAAGAATATTAGCCATGCTGAACCGATGAGGCATCAATCCGGTTTCAGGACATGTGCCGCCGGAAGAGTGTTCTGAATAAATAACTAACTGTCTTTCAACTCATTACCGAGTTCAAGCCGCAATCGGCAAGAGTACACGCTACCGGAACGCTCAACTGAAAATCGGATTTCTTGATTTCTGATTAACGATTGTCGCTGTAGTTCCCGCTGACGCCGTATCCATTACTGTCGCTGTAATCCCCGCTCACGCCATAACCACCCCGGTCAGTGTAATCCCCGCTGACACCATAGCCACCGCTGGCAACGTAATCACCGCTGACGCCATAGCCGCCGCTGGCGACATAATCACCGCTGACGCCGTAGCCGGCATGAGCTTTGCCGGGCAATGCCAGAAATGCGCTGCCAGCCGCCGCTCCAAGGCCAAGCCTGGCAATTCTTTTCAGAGCCTCCCGTCTTTCGTTCGAGAAGGTATTCTTATCTTTTTTCACCGAGCCTTTTTTCTTCATTGGTTTTTCTCCGGTGCAAACGTTTTCAGGCGTTGTCAAAAAACGGCGATATCCGAAAAGTTCGTAGATTTATGCAATCAGCACAACAGTAATTGAATTCTAAAAGGTAGAAAAAATTATTTTTTTCTACCTGATCCCGATTATCGCCTCTGACAATCAACAGATTCCGCAAGTTCCCCCTCGCTCAATCCATCGTTTGGACAGAGTATGGTGCACGTCCATGGAACCTGTCGAACAACAGGGATTTCGCTGTACAAGCGGAGTCAATATATTTTCCGGATCTTTTTACACGCTTCGTTTATGCTCCTTGCAAGCTCGTAGCCAATAACTATCTTATCCGGATAAGGTTATATATTTCCCTGCTGCACTTTTTTTCCTGAAACCGGCTGCAATGCACCCGGATTTGCCTGCCAATAACCATCATTCATGGAGATTTATTCATGACACTCACACAGGAACCCGCCAGATCCGGCACTTCTTCTCCTCTCGGCTGCAGTCCGAAGCCGAAACCGAATGTGATGAAAAATCAGGTTGAAAGACCTGCCAGTTTCAGCCCGAAACCAAAACCTTGCACAACGGACAAGATGTACAGGCTGCTTTTCGGGAACAACCCGAGAAAGTCGCCATTCGAAACGATGATCCGTACCAGTGATACAAGAAGTGTTACTGGGGTAACGGTTAAAGAAGCAGGCGTTCCTATGGCAAAACCTTTCACCAGGAAAAGGATGACCGATGTTTTTTGATCGGGTTCATTCACTCTGATCCCATGCGTTATCCTGAAGCCATCACGTGCGTCACGATCCCTGGCATATCCAGGCGTCACTGACGCACGGCTTGCTTCTGCCGGAATCAAACGACAAGAGAACAATTCGAATGCATAAAGCACAACTGTCGAAGAAAAGCAAACCGGCATCTGTTCTCAGAACGATCACCTGCTGCAGGAATAAGGTCGCGTCATTGGTTATTGCGCAAGCATTTTCATCCCCTCTACCAGCTGCCGGAAGCACCTCCGCCTCCTGACGATCCGCCTCCACCTGAAAAACTCGATCCGCCCGAGGACCAGGACGAACCGGAACTCCCGGAACCGATCGACAGGCCTCCTATCGACGCCCTGCCCTTCGTGCGTAAATCATCCTGGGCTTTTTTATACCAGTCGCTCTTTCTTATCACAAGTTTTGTAACCGGGAAACCGATCATATAGGCAATAAAACAATAAAATGCATTGTCCTGCCCCAGAACAATCATCGGAAATGCTGCCCAGAACGGTATCAGAAACAAGTAGAGAAACCATCCGAACCCAGGTGTCACTATGCCGATCACGGTAAACAGTCCGATGATGCCGAATATAAATGCGCCAAAGAGAATCCGCTGCATGATCGAAAGCTCCAACCCTTCCTTGGCGAAAGATTTCGATTGTTCCACCGAAACGGAGCTGTCTTCTGTCTTCGGCAATTCCCCTCCCTCGAGAATTTTTATCACAGCCATGGAGCCATCGGTGATACCGCCGTCAAAATCCCTGTTTTTGAATTTCGGGGCCATGGTATCGTTGATTATCCTTCCAGCAACTGCATCGGTGAGGGTCCCTTCGAGACCGTAACCGACTTCGATGCGCATCCGCCGGTCATTGGGTACCACTAAGATCAGAACGCCGTTATCCTTGCCTTTCTGTCCGAGTTTCCATGACTCGAAAACCTTGACAGCGTAATCTTCGATGCTCTCCCCGTCAAGCGTCGGCAGCGTCAGAACGGCAATCTGGTTTCCGGCGCGTTTTTCATGCTCCTGCAGGCTGTCCGACAATGACTGCTTAACCGCCGGGGAGAGAAGTTGTGCGTTATCCGTAATCCTGCCTGTCAGATAGGGTACCTCCGCACCAAAAAGACCGGTACTGATGAAGAGAAAGGCCGGAAGCAACAGGAAAACAAACCATGCCTTCATATTCCGTCCTCCTCGATGATTTCATTGGGTAATTCGTCGCTGACGACATCAATGGGGGATGAAGGCAAGATGGAAGAGAGATACTCCACACCTGCATTGAATGCCCGGCCGACCTCATTCCGCTTGAGGAACGGGACCATCACGGCGATGATGCTCCCGATATCCTCATCGGTCAACCGTCCATCAACTCCCTTGTCCGGCAGAATGACGACCCGACGCTCGAATAGGCTGACCAGCAGCAGAATGCCTGTCCTGTTCCGGGTAGCGAACAGTTGCCGCTCCAGAAACAGCGATATCGCATACTGCCGCACTTCCGTTTCGGATCGATAACCTGACAGAAAACATTTTGCGAACCGAGGGAGCATGATGGCAAGCAAGGCCGACAAGGCACCGCTCGCGAGCATGACAACCACCATGATCAGCGCAGAGACATCCGCATACCGTTCACAGAAGGACCAATCGAGTAGCAGCAGGAGCAATCCGGAAACCGATGCTCCCATGGCGAAAGCTTTCCACGGCAGTTCCTCATATGCATCGCTCCGCTGGATGACAGATAAAACGATCTGGGTTCCGGTGCGATTTTCTGTTTCGACGACCAGGGCATCCAGTCGGGAACATTCTTGATCTGATAAAATTGTTTTCATAAGAAATCGCTCATGAGTTCCGCGCACGATCCACCCGCTCGATCAACTCTATGACGAGAGGATTCCGGGTAAAATTAAACAGGCGCACGGGAGGGTTGAAAACCAGTTCCTTGCCAAGCTCACCGGCAAACCTTACGTTGATCGTAATACGCTCGGGAGAGGTCATTTGAGAACAATCGACATTGATGATATCCCTGAGCTTTATGCGCTGCTCTATTCCGTTTTTTCTGAAAAGCAATTCATCTCCAAGATCATATACCTCATCAACCAGATCCCAAACCATCCTGTTGAATAAAAAGAAACCGAAAACAAGCATGAAAAACGGTATGATCAGAATCACTCCCTTCGATTTACCAGCGACACCTGAATCAATCGTCGTAACGATAAAAAACGCAATGAACCCGAACCACATGAACGGAAGTATTTTCTTGAAATAAATGTTCGAGCCGGAAATCTTCTTCATGTCTCAATCACCTTGCGTTGTTCATGGAAATTGCATGACTGCCGCAGTTCAGCATGCCACATACATCATAAAGTAAGCGTTTCGTGATAAGGGAGCAACCCTGCAAAAAGAGAGCGAGCTTTAAGACTCCTGCCGTTAAAACCTCGATATCTGTATGTTGGTTTTCCGTTTTTCACCACGGCATGCCATAGGTTCATCGAATTCTTTATTATTGGCTTTATGCCTGAAATGGTTTTGGAGAACGCCGCGTTATTAATAGGGCGACAATAAATTTAGCATGGAAATCCATGCCTCGGGACTTGTGAATCCGCAATAAATAGAGGTGCCCAGAAGTGAAACGAAGTGACCGTTATATTGCTAAACCATAAGTTATAATTGCTTCGCTTTGCCCGGGACGACAAAAACGGAGCTATTGCCGTTAACCAGGACGGTCTGTTTCATTAGAAGGAATAATAAGGAATGAGCGACCTGAAACCGGGCCGATTGTTCGACAATGTTTCATTACTAAAATTCACAACCATGTCTTTTCAAAACGAATCACCCTATGCCGTTCATGTTTTCGTCTGTACCAACGACCGTGCCGGAGTACGGAAATCATGTGCAGACGAACATAGTCAGCTCATTAAAGAGACGATGAAACAGGTTGTTGACGCAAAAGGGTGGAAAGGAAAAGTGAGGGTTTCGGCATCCGGCTGCCTGGGACTTTGCGCAGCGGGGCCCAATGTGATGATCTACCCTCAGAAAATATGGTTTTCCGGAGTGTCACCTGATGATATCGACAGCATCGTATCTGTGGTTGAGCGCATTATCTCAGAGAAGTGAAATACAGACCCTCGCTTGAGCATGGCAGCGCACCGTAAGCAAACGGACTGATGTTTCAGGGAGATGAATTTGTCACGTATTTTCCTCATTGACACTTCCCAAAAAAGAGATATGATTTCCATCCGGGTTCATCATTCACCGTATTCAATTATCTCTCCTCGCTCGCAATCCGCAGGTTTTCATAAGTGCCGGCAGAATCCATGCACTCTTTATTACTTCTGCTCAAGTGTACCTGACTCTCATTTTTACTTGGTGCTGCTGTCCGAAAGCAAACTATTGTGTACTTTGCCAGTAAGATTTTCCGATGGAACACAATGATCTTGAACAAGGAACTGAATATGGAACATCTTTTTAACGCTGAAGTCATCAAGGCTGCCGCAACAAGCCAGCTTGGCGTACTTTCGCTCATGTCCCTTATCCTGGGAGCTGTTGCCCTGACTTTTTTTCAAAAGGCCGCAACACCCGTCCGTATTGTCGTTTTCATGCTTCTCTTTGGAGGGGTTGCCGGTTTTGGTTATGCCATGATGAATCAGAATCAGAAAAAACCGCTGAAAATCGATGCGGAATTCGTTGCTGGCAGATGGAGAGTCGATCAGAAAGTCGGAGACCGGGAAGGTGGCTCTTTCATCGACTACAACTCCGACGGAAGTTTTTCAGGGACTCAGGAGGAGTTCACGATCGAAGGACAGGGTTTCAGGAAAGCGGTCAACGGGAAATGGGAGCTCAGGGAACTGTCAGGTGATGAATTCGAAATGATACTCACATTTGAAGACGGATTGCGGCATACGATGCGGTTCAGGGTGCTCGACAGGGATCACGTGCACAATCTGAACGAGAACTATGTGTCTGTCAGGGTTCCAAAATAAATTCAGAAGTGGTGAAGGAATTATCAAGGTAAAATATGGTGGGAAAACTCAGTCCTCGAATGATAACTTCAGCGATCAGCTCACGGTTCAGCTCTTTTCCAGGGGAAGTTTTCCATACCAGCACCGGAGAGGGTTCTCTTCGACCAGGATTGCGCAATAGTTGCACATGATGCAGCGCGAAGCCGTCTGCTTCCCATCCTTCAGTTTCCTGACGATATCGCGCTCGATAATGAACGGACGTGACATGGAAACGTAATCGGCCGCACCACTTCCAAGTGCAGAGGAAATATCTTTCATGGTATGAATACCCCCTACGGCAATAACCGGAACGGCCACAGCTTTCCTGACTGCTTTTGCAGCATCGAGATTGTAGTTCCTATAGGGCCTTGGGCTGGGTAGCGCCAGGCGGAAAATCGGCTTCAAAACTTTTTTCAGGAACCAGGGCATCGATCTGAACCTGAAACTGCACGCCAGAAGTGCGTCAGACGGAAACTGCGGCCCTCTCATGATCGACAATCCCTCCTCGATGGTGCCCGAAGAGACCTCTATCGCCGAGCATCCGGAAGCTTCAAGCATCCGGGCGATGCTGGCGGCTTCATCGATCCTCATGCCTCCGCGCCTGTGATCGAAACCGTTGATCTTGGCCAGCACGGGATAGTCGCCCGTTTCCTTCCGGATACCCCTGAATATTTCCGATACGATCCGGTACCTGTTTTCAGTAGAACCGCCCCAGCGGTCATTGCGCCTGTTCGCGTTTCCAGATAGGAACTCCGAAAGCAGGTAACCATGTGCCAAATGGAGCTGCACTCCGTCGAACCCTGCCCTGGCGGCCCGCCCAGCAGCCCGGACAAAATTCCGGACAATTCCCTCTATTTCCCTTTCGCCAAGTTCAAGAGGACAATCTTCGTTAAAAAAAAGATCTTTCAGCGCTGAAGGAGCGACGGTCTGCATCCCGGTGACAGCTGACCTGGTCTGGCGGCCGCAATGTGCAAGCTGGAGTATGATCGGTACGCCGCACCGGTGCACCGCATCGGTAAGGCGCCTGTATGCAGGAATGAGCGCATCATCGTGCATCATCAGCATGCCGCTGTAACTGGACCTTCCGTCCTGCTGAACCCCTGCATAACCCGTGATGATCGCACCGGCACCTCCCCTTGCCAGGTCGCAATAAAGCTTTTCCTGTGCCGCCGAAGGAGCTCCGCTGCTCTCGGCCATGCTTTCATGTGTCGCAGAGCGTATCAGACGGTTTTGGAGCCGGATACCGGAAATCGACGAACTGTCGAAAATGGATGCATGCGTCATGGTCTGCTTTTTTTTTCTTTCTCCACCATCACCTCCTGATAACGTGTATAAATATCGTTTTCCATCCAAACGCCGCATTGCGCAAGCCGGATATGCTGAAGATCAAAACGAGCCAGCCGAACAGCCCCATCCAGTTCGACTCCAAGTCCGCTGATTGTTGCGGAAAAATCCTTTCCTGCCGCCCAGGCTGTTTTTGAACAGTCTGCTGCCCGCTTCAGTTTCAGCAGCAGTTCCTCATTTTCCGTCTGAATGGCACCTCACTTTGTAATCAGCAAATAAATGGGGGACATCCCATAATTGAAAAAACCTCCCCGGCATTGCCGGAATGAAAGAAGGAGATCTGCCCCCCTCAAGGGTTGCTTCTGTATCGGTAAAAACGTTATGGAATTTGACACGCCCTGCTGCAAGAAAACAACAAAACGGAACCTTGCAATCACAATTCTTGTTCTTAGTTCAACGATGCCCTGAAAAGAGAAAACAATGTTCGATGAGCAACCCACCTCAGTTTTTTTTATAAATCAACAGATTAATATCATGAAAAGCAATTTTTTATGGTATAAGTTTTTCACTGCCGCGTTCTTCTTCTGTTTTGCTATAAGCAGCGATCTTGCTGCAGAGAACAGGAACCAGATACCTGCAAAAACCGGTATATTTCATACCACTGTAATGCCGTTATCCTTTTCCGCTTCTGACAGAATGCAGAATCGCCTAAAACCTGAAATAAGGTTGAACCTCGAAAAGCAATTTGTTGCGCAACATCTCGGTTTGAAAACTGATCTGGTTGGCATCGGCGATAGAAAAACACTGGATCTCACGGCTTATGAACTGGGTGATGGTTACAAGGTAAAACTTGATTTCCGGGCAATCAATATGGCATATGGAGCCGGGATATACAGCATGCCTGCAGAAACATCGGGAACAAGCAATCAGGGCGATGCGTATGGGGTGCAGTTATTTAAAAGTGCGACGCCAATGGAAATCACGCTTTCTTTTAGACCGGGCGCCCAGCAGCGGCGTATGTTTCTCATATCACTGGAGGGCTTGTTTACAAATCAGCCTGTGATTTTCAGTTCCGTCACATCATATCCTGGAAAAATAGAACTCAGCAAAAAGCAACCTTTATCGTTTTCCGGCCAGAATACCCTGAGTCATATTGTTATCGATAATCCACCGGTTAATGCTGATTATTTGGAAATCGCAATACATGCCGAATCTTTTATCTTTCTTCAGACTATCGATATAACCGCTGTCAATTAGAACAGCGTAATAAAACAACCTTCTTGGTTATTCACTCTTTTCTCTTTTTTTCGATTATCAGGGCACCTCTATTTTTTGTCGTTAGAGGCGCGAGTGCAGGATTGACTGAGTACCGACTTTTCGGGATGAGAATTTCAATCCCTATTCATCTGGACCCAGCAATTGGACTGAGAAAACAAATAAACAAACATGCCCATTACAGGATAAATATTATTCTTCATGGCTCT
>CAIYPU010000146.1 GCA_903928225.1 uncultured Chlorobiaceae bacterium | reverse complement strand
GGATAAATACCTGCATGATAACGGCTATAATTCAGACGCCACAGTAGCTGAATCTGGTGAAGCTCATGAATCTGGACGTCGTTTCCCCGCCAGTCCGGGCGTGGATGTAATCGAAAATTGACAATCTCCATTACCCACTCCCCACTTTCCAGATCCCAGTACCCACTTCCCATTACCCATTCCCCGCTTAGTCCCCAGACCCCACTCCCCACCATCCCCCCTCATTGCTCATTGCTCATCGCTCATTGCTATTCCTCCCCCCTCAGTCCTCAGCACTCAGCACTCAGTCCTGAGTTCCCCACTTTCCACTCCCCACTCCCCAGTCCCCGCTTAGTCCTCAGTCCTCAGTCCTCAGTCCTCAGTCCTCAGTCCCCAGTCCTCAGTCCCCAGTCCTCAGTCCTCAGTCCTCAGTCCCCAGTCCCCAGTCCTCAGTCCCCAGTCCTCAGTCCCCAGTCCTCAGTCCCCAGTCCTCAGTCCTCAGTCCCCAGTCCTCAGTCCTCAGTCCTCAGTCCCCAGTCCCCAGTCCCCAGTCCCCAGTCCCCGATCATCACCACTTTGAAATCCCCCTGAGGTATTGCCCGACAGAGAGCGCGCTGCCGAAAATCCCAAGCAGCAGGCCAAGCAGGATGACTCCCGGATAGACAAGCGTGGCCGTCGGCTGGAGGATCGTGTAGATCACCGGCTCGTTGGCGGCAAGAAGCCTGTCGAGCAGCAGGAAGACGGCAAGCGCTGCAAAAAGCCCGGAAATCAACCCCTGCAAGGCCCCCTCAATCACATAAGGCGCCCCGATGAACCACCCAGTGGCCCCGACAAGGCGCATGGTTCGGATGCGTTCCTGCCTCGAGTACATGGCAAGCCTGATGGTATAACCCACCAGAACGACGGTTGAAAGAGAGATAAGAATGCCGATCCCTCCCGTAAGAAAGGTGAATATCCGTGCATTGCGCTCTATCTGGCCGAGAAACCCCTGGCTGTAGCGGATATCGGCGTCAGGAACGATTTTCCCGATAAGCGGCACAATGTTCTTTTCGATGATATCGGGACTTGCGTAATCGGGTTTGAACTTCAGTTTTACCGATCTGGGCAACGGGTTTGAGCCAAGGACCTTGACGACGTCTTCCCCGTAATCATGGGCAAAAATCGCTGCCGCTTCATTTTTTGACACAAACTGCGCTTCGCGCACGGTTTTCATGGCCTGCAGCTGTTTCACGGCGTCGGCGACTTCGGCATCGTTCATCGAATCGGTGAAAAATACCTCAAGCTGCACTTTGCCGCGAAGTTCCTGGATGATATCATAAAAGCTCAGCGACACGGAACCGAAAAGACCAAGCAGGACAAGCGCGAAAAAGCTGACCACAAGGGTTATGGCCGCCGGGAGCTTCGCCCTTCCCATTCCTGAAAAACCTTCCTTGATGATAAATGAAACTGACATGGCGCATTCCTGATTGTTGAAGGATACCGGCCCTGCTGATCGGACAGGTCAGCCGGACCGGTCAGTCCAATATCCACTGCCCATAGCCTAAAATGAAAGAATGATGAAAACAAGTTGCAAAAACAAGTTTTTTTTCTTTTAATTAGAGCAGGAAAAAGGGGCTATAGCTCAGTTGGTAGAGCATTTGCATGGCATGCAAAGGGTCAGGAGTTCGAATCTCCTTAGCTCCACAGAAAAAACAAAAAAAGCGCGGAGCCTCCCGCGCTTTTTTATTCGGCAAAAGCCGCCATCCGGACGTCAGCCTAAGAACCCTTCCGCTTCCCCACCTTCGCGGCAAGAAAAATAATACCTACAACAAGGGATGCTGCAAGCCCGGCAGCGATATTGAAGAGCGCGGCGAGAAAAACGACCGGCAGGGTAAACTGGACGATCAATCCAAGCATACCCGATACGATTGAAAAGGTAGCGGCCGTCATGAGGGTAAAAAAGAAACTTGTCGCAATGCTGCCGGCAAACGAAATAAAGATTTTCTCCCCCTTGCCCTGGTCTATGGCTTCCCATCGGCGGATCTGGTTCTCGCTGCCGGGATCGACCGCATTCTTCAGAAGCATGGCCGCAAGCGCGAATACGACAAGGATGGCGGCATGGACGCAATAAACGCTGAGGGCCCCTGCCGGAGTCGGATTGAAGAAACCCTGCCCGAGCATGCCTGAGGCCGCGCTGAGCATGAAAATCGAAGAAATGAAAAATACGGTGCCCCAGAGCAGGGTAACCGTAATCCAGATGGCCGGGCCTGGGGGCCTGCGTTCTTTTTTTGCCGTTAAAAGCATGGTTCAATAATGGTGAAGTGAATGAAAAGAAGACCTTCGAGCATCACGCAATCCCCTGTAATGTAATTTTTTATGACATGTTCCACCATGGAGGATATTACCGTATTCAGGGACCCTGTCGAGTGCTGCAACGATTATTTTAAATATTCCGTTTGAATATTGTTATGCATTTTCCATTATTAGGAAGCTTGCGCGTTCATAAACTTAAATATCTATTTGCTTATGTGTGGAGTTTTCGGTGTTTTTAATTCAAAAACTCCCGCGGAAGATACGTTCTATGGCCTGTACTCCCTGCAGCACAGAGGTCAGGAGGCGGCCGGTATCGTTGTCGCAGAATATAACAAAGCAAAGAAAAAGACCGTCTTCAAGCAGCACAAGGGCATGGGCCTTGTCTCGGAAGTGTTCAAGGATGAAACGATATTCGAAACCCTTGGCGGTTATGCCGCCATCGGGCACAACCGGTACTCGACAACCGGCTCATCGAAATCGACAAATAACGTCCAGCCATTCTCACTCACCTACCGCTCCGGAAGTCTCGCAATAGCCCACAACGGAAACCTCACCAACTCCAGGACACTCAGGCGCGAACTGACCGAACTCGGTGTGATCTTCCAGGCCTCTTCCGACACGGAAATCATTCCGCACCTCGCAGCTCGGAGCCGGGAGAAAGAGCCGATCCAGCAGATTTACCATGCGCTCACGCAGGTCCAGGGAGCTTATTCGATGGTAATCCTCGCCAACAACCAGATGATCGCCGCAAGGGACCCCTACGGGTTCAGGCCGCTCGCCCTTGGAAAGAAGGTCGATCCGCTCACCGGGGAACTGGCCTATATCGTGGCAAGCGAAACATGCGCTTTCGATATCATCCAGGCTGAATATATCCGCGATATAGAACCGGGAGAAATCCTGCTGATCGATCACCTCGCCGTCGCGAACGAAAAACCGACATCGCTGTTCCTGCCGCCAGTTCCCCACAAGGCGCGATGCATCTTCGAATATGTCTATTTCGCCCGTCCCGACAGCTTCATTTTCCAGAATTCCGTTGACAAGGTCCGGCGGAATCTCGGCAAAAACCTCGCAAGGGAATCGACTATCCAGCCACTGGAAGGCGATAAGGAACTTACCGTGGTCAGCGTCCCGGACTCGTCGAACACCGCGGCACTGGGGTTCGTGCGAGAAAGCATAAAACTCGACAGGCCTGCGCGGTTCGAGCACGGACTCATCAGGAACCATTACGTCGGCAGGACCTTCATCCAGCCGGGCATTCACAGCCGCGACATCAAAGTGCGCTCAAAATACAACATCGTCCGAGGCGTCCTGCAGGGCAGGCCGATCATCCTTATCGACGATTCGATCGTACGCGGCACAACGGCGAAAATGCTCATCAAGCTGATCCGCGAAGCCGATCCGAAAGCGATACACCTCCATATCAGCTCACCTCCGATAACCAATCCCTGCTTTTACGGCATGGATTTCCCGACCAAGCGCCAGCTACTGACGCACATGTTCGACTGTACGGAAAACAGCAACGAAGAGATCGAAAAAATCCGGGAGTATATCGGCGTCGATTCACTCAAATACCTTACCATGCAAGGGCTCCTGAACAGCGTACCCTCGTTCGAGAACGAAACACGCAGCTACTGTACGGCATGTTTCAGCGGCGATTACCCCATAGAGGTTGTTGATGCCACCACCGACAAGGAGGAAAACGACTGATTCGTCTCGATATCGCAAGGAAAAAGAAAAGCTGCCTCACGATCGTATCATGAGGCAGCTTTTTTTATGCTACTTTCTTTTCCTTCAGCCCCTGGTCCGCCAAACCGGCACGATTACTTCTTGCCCTGCTTGAACTCGATGCGGACAGCGGTATGCGGTACGGCTTCCAGCCTTTTCTTGGGGATCGGCTTGCCTGACTTGGCGCAGATGCCGTACGTCTTGTTCCTGATCCGGTCGAGGGCCTGATCGATATAACCAATGTATTTTTCATCCCTGGCAATAAACATGAAACGCTGCTCGCGGTCCATGGTTTCGGTGCCATGATCGGCCATGTGCATGGAATAGTTCGAGTTTATCGAATCTTCCACGTTTTCGTCCGACAGCGAAGAGCGAAGAATGTCAAGATCGCGCAGGACCTCTTCCCTCCTTTTGAGCAGGATCTGCCTGAAATGCTCGAGCTCCTCGTCGGTCAGGTAGGTTTTGGTAAGAATCGGCTCGTCATCGACCTCGTTTTCTTTCCTGGGAGCGCTGCTTTTTTTTGTCATGGTGCACCTTTTTGCGGATTCAGACAAATGCTGTGGGAATAGCGATTTTGATTATACGATTAACCAACATTTTTTTCAAGCGATAACCGGCAGATTTCACCGTTCACCGACTCTTCTTTGCCGGAAACAGGCGATGCGTCATCAATAACGGTCGCTATGAGGGCTGTTGCAAGGGTTTCAGCCTTAATATACGCATCATTCCGTTTCACTGCATCGATAACTTTTTCCGTGCCTTCGACAGTCAGTGAAATACGGTCCGTTATTTCGAGTCCGCTCTCCTTGCGAAGCGTCTGGATTCGGCTCACGAGCTCGCGGGAGAGGCCGAGCTGCTCGAGTTCCTCGTTCATTTCCGTATCGAGCGCGACCATGATGCCGTTGGCCTCGTCGGATGCCACAAGCCACCCTTCGATATCCTCGTGCATGATTTCGACGTCCCCACGAAGGATTTCAAACACCCGTCCGTCAAGTTCGAGAGAAACCGCGCCATCTTTTTCCAGCAGCGATATCTGCTTGTGGCTCATACACCGGATCGATTCTGCGAGTGTTTTCATGTCCTTTCCGAACCGGGGACCGAGCGCTTTGAAATTCGGCTTGACCTTCTTGCTGACAACAGATCCTTCCTCCTCGATGTACTCGATCTTCTGGACGTTCACCTCTTCGAGGATGATATCCGATACCAGCGCATACTCCTCCCTCACAGCGGCATCCCCGGCAGCGAGCAGAATCCGCCTGAGCGGCTGGCGCACCTTTATGGAGGCTTTTTCCCGCATGGTGCGCACAAGCGAGGTGATGATCTGGGCTTTCTTCATCCGACGTTCGAGCGGCAGGTCGATGGCGGCGGCATCCATCAGAGGGAAATCCGCGAGGTGCACCGAGTCACGGAGATCTAACCCGCTGACGCCATTCAGGTTCAGCCAGATGCGGTCCGCGATGAACGGCGAAAACGGCGCAAGCAGTCTCGCCAGGGTTTCGAGCGCGGTATAGAGGGACTGGTAGGCAGCGAGTTTGTCCTGGCCCATGTCGCTTTTCCAGAAACGCTTACGGGAACGCCTGATATACCAGTTGGACAGATCATCGACGACGAAATCGTTGAGAAGCCTGACCGTGCCGGTAAGATCGTACTGCTCCATCCTGGCGTGGACGGATCCGACCAGCGTGTTAAGCGAAGAAAGCACCCAGCGGTCGAGCTCCGAACGCTCCGCGAGGGGTATTTCCGTCTCGGAGCCGCGGAAGCCGTCCACGTTCGCATAGAGCACGAAGAAATTATAGCTGTTGATGTATGCCCGGAAAAACTTCCTCTGTTCCTCCTCGATCTCGTCGGCATTGAAGGATTTCGGCCTCCAGGGCGGGCTGGTGACGAGCAGGTACCAGCGAAGCGCGTCGGCGCCGTACTTGCCCATCGTTTCGAACGGATCGACGACATTTCCTTTCGATTTCGACATCTTGTGCCCGTTCCGGTCAAGGATATGCCCGTTCACGATGAGGTTCCGGTATGCCGGTTTGTCGAAAATCAGCGTTGCGACAGCATGGAGGGTATAGAACCATCCTCTCGTCTGGTCGACGCCCTCGGCGATGAAATCCGCCGGAAAGGTCTTTTCGAAAAGCTCCCTGTTCTCGAATGGGTAATGCAGCTGGGCGAACGGCATGGAGCCGCTGTCGAACCAGACATCGACAAGTTCCGGCGTGCGGTTGAAACGTTTGCCGTCCCTGATGAAATAGATGCGGTCGACGAACGGCTTGTGCAGGTCGAGCTCGACCAGCCCCCTGTCGAGCGCATCGCCGAGCAGGAAGCGTTCTCCCCTGATATCGATGAAGCCCTCGCGCAGTTCGCTGACGGAGCCGACGGCGAAGATCCTTCCGGATTCGGCGCCGTCCCCGATGGTAAAGTCTTCGGAAACCCAGAGCGGAAGGGGCGACCCCCAGAAACGCTCCCGGGAAAGGGCCCAGTCCTTGTTCTCTTCAAGCCAGTTGCCGAAACGGCCGGAGCCGATCTCGGGCGGGCACCAGTTGATGGTTTTGTTCAGTTCGACCATGCGGTCCGCAATGGAGGTGGTCCTGATATACCACGATTCCCTCGCGTAGTAGATCACCGGAACATCGTAACGCCACGAGAAGGGATACGTGTGGGTGATGGTCTCCTTGCGGTAGAGTCTGCCGGCTTCCCTGAGCTGGCGGATGATATCGGGATCGGCGTCCTTGAAGAACACGCCTTCATAATCGCTCACTTCGGCGGTGAAACAGCCGTTGCGTGCGACCGGCTGGACCATGGGCAGGTCGTACTTTTTCGCGAGATCATAGTCATCCGCGCCGAATGCAGGTGCGATATGAACGATACCGGTACCGTCCCCGGTCGAGACGAATGTCCCGCACGCGACGTACCAGCACTTCCTCGACGGCTTGACATAGGTGAAAAGCGGCTCGTATTCGATCCCTTCAAGCTCCGCTCCTTTCATGCTTTTTTCGATCCGCCAGGGCGATTCACCATCTTCGTTTTTTTCGATGAGCACCTGCAGGCGCGATTCTGCAAGAATGAGCATTTCACCGGTCTCGCTGTTCCTGACCTTCACATAATCGATATCAGGCCCGACCGCGAGCGCAACGTTGGAAATCAGCGTCCAGGGGGTGGTTGTCCAGACCAGGAAAGACGCATCGCCGCCTTTCAGGCGGAATTTCACGTAGATGCTCGGGTCCTTGACCTCACGGTAACCCAGTGCAAGTTCGTGCGAACTGAGGACCGTTTCGGATTTCGGGTCCTGGGGAACAATCTTGTAATCCTTGTAGATCAGCCCTTTTTCAAATATGGTTTTCAGTGCCCACCAGACCGATTCGATATAGTTGTTCTCGCAGGTGATGTAGGGATGGTCCATGTCCACCCAGTAACCCATCTGCTCGGTGAGCTTCCCCCACCCTTCCCGGTTGTCGTCGATATGGTGGTAAACGAGCGCACGGGCTTCGGCGTTGAATTCTCCCTCGCCATATGCTTCAACCTGCGCCTTGTTCTTCAGGCCAAGTTTCTTTTCGACGGATATCTCGACAGGCAGACCGTGGGTATCCCACCCTGCCATGCGAGGCACCCGGTACCCCTGCATGGTTTTGTAACGGCATACAACGTCCTTGATCGTTCGGCTGAAAATATGGTGCACGCCCGGTTTTCCATTTACGGTCGGCGGGCCTTCGTAAAACGAGTATATGCGCCCTGAAGGCCTGTTATCGAGGCTTTTCTGAAAAATCCCTTTTTCATTCCAGTAATTGAGGACTTCCGCCTCCACCGAACTGTAAGCAGTATTGGTGGGGTACTCTGCAAATTTGTCAGCCATTGTTCTTCAGGATCTTGCGGTCAAAACAGGCGTTCCGCCTGCATGTGATTGAAAAAAGAAGCAATATACGAGAATCGGATATAAAAAAGTTCAGGCAAGCCTTTCCTCTAAAGAAAAGCTTGCCTGAAAAGCTGTTGTGCCCTGGATGCGGCAACCGTAAAAAACCGGGGATAACAGTTCCTTATTTGTTCCCGAGGGTAGTGTTGACGCCGTCAAGGATCTGCTTTGCCACTCCTGCAAGGGAATCGAGCGTCTCTGCAACAAGCTTGCCGAGAGGGGTGAGGGCGCTGTCGAGTATCGTGCCTACACCAACCAGGATTGTCGAAAAATCGCCCTTTACAACATCGCCGGCACGCCCGGAAGATTTGATTTCTTCAGCCATATGACACAGATATTTTGATTATAGACATCCGAATTGAAACATATGAGTCCAATATACTCAATAAAACAGACGTTCAAAAATATTCAGCCATTCGGAATGCAGCGGTATGCAACCCGAAAACGGTTAACTGCAGTTTTTCATGCATGCATCAGGATTGTCATGAACCCGGCTGTGACTTTGCATCCGGGTGTGAACGGTTTTCGTACATCCTCCAGGTCGAAGTGATCAGGGTATCGACATCGCTGTATTTCGGTTCCCACCCCAGAAGTTCTCTGGCTTTTGTTGAGGATGCCACAAGCTCTGCCGGGTCACCGGGGCGTCTTGGCGCAATATCCGCAGGAACCGGTTTCCCGGTCAGCACCCTTGCCCGCTCGACCATCTCCAAAACGCTCACACCGTTCTGGCTGCCAAGGTTCACCGTAAGGCTGCCGCCGCTGCGGAGAATATGCTCGAAAGCGGTGACGTGGGCTTCAGCGAGGTCGGTAACATGCACATAGTCGCGAATACAGCTGCCGTCGCGTGTCGGGTAATCGGTCCCGAAAATCGAAAGTTTCGGCCTGATGCCGGCGGCTGTTTCCATGACAATCGGAAGGAGGTTCTCCGGGTTCAGTTCGAGCCCCCGAACCCGGCCCCTGACGTCGTACCCCGCAGCGTTGAAATAACGGATCGCAGCATAACGCAGCCCCTTCAGCCTGTCGTACCAGTCAAGGAGCCTTTCGATTTCGAGCTTCGTGAAGCCGTAGAAATTTTCCGGATCTTTCGGATGCTCCTCGTCGATGGGCAGATACCTCGGCGAACCGTACACCGCAGCGGATGATGAAAATATCACTGTGGTTATCCCTGCTTCAACAAGCTGACTGAGGATATTGATCGTACCGGTGATGTTCGATTCGGCATACTCTCCGGGTTTCAGCATGGACTGTCCTGCGGCTTTGAGAGCGGCAAGATGGACGCACCCGTCGAACCCTGAAGACATAGCCGATCGAAGCTGTTCGCGGCGCATGATGTCGCCGTGGATGAACTTCGCATCGTCGAAAAGGTTTTCCCTGACCCCGCTCTGCAGGTTGTCGAACACGGTGACTTCATAGCCCCTGTCGAGAAATGCCCTTGCCACATGGCTTCCGATGTACCCGGCTCCGCCTATGACCAGTATCTTCTTCATGGTTTGGTGATTGATATGGTTGTTTATTGCTCCGGGATCGTTCAGCGGCCCCCGTACATCTCCTCGTAATATCGCAAGTAGCTGCCGGAAGTCACATTCTCGAGCCACTCCCGGTTCGAGAGGTACCAGTCGACCGTATCCTCGAGTCCCTGTTCGAAAGTGATCGACGGAACCCAGCCAAGTTCGCGCTGCAGCTTCGAGGAATCGATGGCATAACGCAGATCGTGGCCGGCCCTGTCGGTCACATGGGTGATGAGCTTTGCAGACTCTCCGGGCTCACGACCGAGCTTCCGGTCCATGATGGCGCAAAGCAGCCTGATGAGATCGATGTTGGTCCATTCGTTGTGACCCCCGATGTTGTAGGTCTCACCTGCTTTTGCCCGGTGGTAGATGACGTCGATAGCCCTGGCATGGTCGACCACCCAGAGCCAGTCGCGCACGTTTTCTCCCTTGCCGTAAACAGGAAGCGGCTTGCCCAGCCGGATGTTGTTGATGAACAGGGGAATGAGCTTCTCCGGAAACTGGAAAGCACCATAGTTGTTCGAACAGTTGCTGATCACGACAGGAAGGCCGTAGGTATCGAAATATGCCCGTACGAAATGGTCCGACGAGGCTTTCGAGGCCGAATAGGGGCTGTGGGGATCATAGGGCGTAACTTCGGTGAACAGGCCTTCCCTGCCGAGGGTGCCATACACTTCATCGGTCGAGATGTGATAGAAGCGCTTCCCTTCGAAACTTCCTTTCCAGCCCGCTTTTGCAGCGTTCAGGAGGTTCACCGTTCCGAGCACGTTGGTTTTCACGAAGGCCGTCGGATCAGCTATTGAACGGTCTACATGCGACTCTGCGGCAAGGTGGATGACGCCGTCGAAAGATTCGTCCGCAAAGAGACTGTCGAGAAATCCTGCATCCGTGATATCGCCTTTCACGAAACGGTAGTTCGGCATGCTTTCGACGTCCCGCAGGTTTTCGAGATTGCCGGCATAGGTGAGGCTGTCCAGGTTGGTCACCCTGTAGCCGGGATAGCTTTTCAGGAAATGACGGACTACGTGCGACCCGATAAACCCGGCACCTCCGGTTACAAGTATGTGCATCGTTTGCTTTTGTTGGTTCAGGAATTACTTGGCGTTGTCTTGAGAATTTTTTCGAGCTGCCTGGCGAGCGACACCCTCCAGTGTGGGATACTGAGCCCCCACTCCCTTTTGACAGCTGATTTGTCCATGACACTGAAATGTGGCCGTTGTGCCGCCTGCGGGTATTGGGTACTGCCGACAGGCAGGACGGTGCAGTCAAGTCCGGCCATTTCCATGATCGACACGGCAAAATCATACCATGAACAGACCCCTTCATCTGCGTAATGGAAGGTCATCGAGTAATGCTTTCCGGGCTCTGCCCTGTCGAGTATGGAAAGGACAGCTTCTGCCAGGTCGGAAGCGCTCGTCGGACAGCCGATCTGGTCAAAAACGACGTTCAGGGTATCCCGTTCTTTGCCCAGGCGCAGCATGGTTTTCACAAAATTCGCTCCGTAAACCGAATAGAGCCAGGAGGTTCGAATTATGATATGGGAAGGTGCGATTTCCCTGATGCGCTCCTCTCCGTCCCATTTCGATTTTCCGTAGACACCGAGAGGGTTCACCGGATCGCTCTCCCGGTATGGCATAGAAGCTTTGCCGTCGAAGACGTAGTCGGTTGAGATATGCACCAGCAGGGCATTTATCCGGGCGGCGCATGCGGCAAGCACTGCCGCTCCGTCCCTGTTCACCCGGTACGCCGCAGCGACATCCGTTTCAGCGCGGTCCACGGCGGTATATGCCGCACAGTTGACGATCGCCTGGATGCTGTTGGTTGCACATGCCTGTTCAACCTGGGCCGGATCGGTTATGTCGAGTTCGGGCAGGTCAAAAAAGAAAAAACGATGCTTCCCTGGCTTTGCGGAGAGTTCCTGGATTTCGGAACCAAGCTGGCCCCTGCTGCCGGTAACGAGAATATTCATGCCTGAATTGTCCTATGGAGTGAAAAAAACAGGGCTTTCATGGCTCTGCAGCTCCTGGGTAGAGATTTTCCTTCCGGTAATCCGCGTACCGGAAATGAACGGACTCGCCGAACAGAGGCTGGGAGGCATCTTTCGACGACACCCGGATCGCTTCCGCGGGCATGCCCCAGTCTATTCCCAGGGCGGGATCGCTCCACAGTACCCCAGCGTCATGCGAAGGAGAGTAGTAATTATCACATTTATAGGCGAAAACCGCTTCCGGTGAAAGCACTGCGAAACCGTGGGCAAAACCTTTTGGGATCCAGAGCATGTTCTTGCGTTTGGAATCGAGCACGCAGGAAACATGCCTTCCATACCAAGGGGAACCCTCTCGAAGGTCCACTGCAATATCGAGCACGGTCCCGTAAACCGCCCTGACAAGTTTGGACTGGGTATATGGCGGTTTCTGGAAATGAAGGCCGCGGAGCACCCCCCTGCCTGATTTGGACTCGTTGTCCTGAACGAACATTATGTGGCCGACGTGCCGTTCGAAAATGTCCTGGCGGAAAGATTCGAAAAAATATCCCCTTTCGTCGCCGAATACTACCGGTTCAAAAACAAGGACGTCGGGGATAGCTGTTTGAATAACCTGCATTGCGTACCTGTGCAGTGATGTTGAATCTGAAAAACACTTTCTGGTGGAACACGGTCAAACAGATCCGCAAGTTCCGATATACACGTAAAACAAGACTGGTCGTTTTTTTCGTTGCCATAAAACCGTCTCCACGTGTTTCGATTGAAACCCAGGCACAAAAGGACCGGGGCACCGTTTCCTGTACTACCGCTGCACGAGAAGCTGCGTGAGATACTGGCCGTAATGGCTCTTCATGAGGGGCCTGGCAAGTTTTTCCAGGTCCTCGTCCCCTATCCAGCCCTGACGCCATGCGATTTCTTCCGGGCAGGCAACTTTCAGGCCCTGCCGCTTTTCAACGGTCTGAATAAAATTGCCCGCTTCCTGGAACGACTCATGCGTACCGGTATCGAGCCAGGCAAAACCCCTGCCCATGATCGAACATTTCAGCTTTCCGAGGTGCAGGTACGCTTCGTTCACCGATGTTATTTCAAGCTCGCCGCGTTCCGAGGGTTTTACGTCCTTTGCTATTGAAATAACGTCGTTCGTATAGAAGTAAAGACCGACAACGGCATAATTCGACTTTGGTTCCCCAGGCTTTTCCTCTATTGAAAGAACATTTCCTTCCTTATCGAACTCGGCTACGCCATACCGTTCAGGATCGCTCACATAATAGCCGAAGATATTCGCCTTGCGCTCTTCCCTGACCGTTCGGACCGCGTCTTCGAGCATCACGCTGAAGGAATAACCGAAAAAAATATTGTCACCGAGTATCAGTGCCACGTCATCCCCGCCGATAAATGATTCCCCGAGGATGAATGCCTGTGCCAACCCGTCGGGAGATGGCTGGACCGTGTACGTAATTGAAATTCCCCAGTCGCTGCCGTCGCCCAGGAGCTTGATGAACATGGGCTGATCTTCGGGCGTCGTTATGATCAGTATATCACGGATACCGGAAAGCATGAGCGTGGTCAGAGGGTAGTAGATCATCGGCTTGTCGTAGACCGGCAGGAGCTGTTTTGAAATACCCCTTGTCACCGGGTAAAGCCTGGTGCCGGATCCTCCGGCAAGTATGATTCCCTTCATGGGCCTGAACTGTTGTTTTGAAACGGCCGTAAGAAATCTTCCCTCAATTTTCCTTCGTCAAACGAGACGGTTGGCTGAAATCTGAACAGAAACTCATGGGGGAAGGGATGTTGTATTTTTACGTCATTCTACAAAACAGAATCATAACATACAAGTAAAGAAGTTCATGCAGCTGTTCGACAATGCTGTCCGGTCGGAAAAATGATGAAGAAAAACCGGAATTATGGCCATGCGACCGGTCTCGGCATGATTCCCAGCGTTATTTTCAGCAGTATCCCCGAAAGGGAATTGCATCGGATGATCCGGGGGAGCAGGATGCATCCAGGCAAAAGCGCTTTCGGAATCCAGGAAAACTCACCGATCGGCACGAAAGGGCCATCACTGGAAATCCAAAGATGACAAGGAACATCCCCGGTCCATGGGGTAAATTTCACGATGAGACTCTGCCGCACCTGCTTTGAACAAACTGCCCTGTGCGTGGTTCTTACCGGTTTTTCAATGGAATGACCCCGAGTCCGGCCTGGTCCCAGAGCCATTCGCCGATCACTTCCCGTTCTTTTGACGAGGCGGGAACACGTGACATGAGACCATATTTCGATATCGCAGCCTGATCGAGGGCATTTTTAACGCTCGGCAATTTGATGAAGGCAACGATCGCAGCAACCCCCTCGCTCTTCTGCTGATATTTGCGCCGATACAACCCGGAGATCGTTTTTATCGGCGGGGCGTTCGTTGCGGGAGCAGAAATGGCATGGCAAACGCTGCAATATTTATGGTAAAGGGTTCCGCCGTCAGGAAGAGGAACGGAAGCCGTGGCCCATACCGGCAATGGGGAAAAAAACGAGACCACTGACAAAAGAAGGCATGCCTGCACATGCCTGCCTGTGATTTCCGGGATGGTTGCAGAAAAAATCAGATTTTTCATTGAATTGTTCAACTGTTTCATAACCTTGCGGGTGAGATCGTGGCCGGGCTTACTAATAAAAAGAAGCTGCCTTGTCAAGCACGAGGTGAAATCCTCCCGCCGGATTGTTTTCTCTAAGACATGCACTATTTTCTGCCGCACTCCCGTCAACAACTTCTGTTTCCGTTTTTCAGGGACACCCGCATTGGGTTTCTGGGAATTTTAGAACGCCTGTATTTTCTGTCTCAGCTCATTTTCCTGCTGCACCCGCACCGTTGGGACCATCGATTGCTACTGGCGCTCGAACAGCGCGCTATCGACTGCTTGATATCCCTGCAGGGCAAAGGAGGGCGCCGATAGAAAAACGGACGCTGAGGATAACTGCCGGAACAGAACGACACCGCAGTTTAAAATATTTTTGCAAATGGTTCACGTTCATCATGTAATTAATTTTCTGCTGATTGAGGACAAAACACCGGCAACAGCCCGGATTACTTGTTTATTTAGGCTGTAACAGCAGCGGTGCTTCTTAAAGCGAACGCCATAAACAATGTATATCAGACTGTCAATCCCTCATTTTTTTCCATGAACTCATTTGGTGCCAAATGCATGTGCAGCTGTTTCCGTTTTCCTGACAGCGGTTTCGCGCTATTTGTGATGCCTCCTGAATATCTGCACATCAAGCAATAAAAAAAATCGAGGCTTTCCCGTTTTTGAGAAAGCCTCGTTGTTACCGGTTATGCTTCTTCAAAGGGCTCAGGCCATCATTTTGAAGGGGTCCTGTTCACTCATGAATTTCGACGATTTGAGAGCAGACACGGATGCATTTTCTTGCTGCTTCAACGGCAACGGAAGCCTCCTGTTCGCCGAATATTTGCCAGGGAAGCCGATATTCCGCCTCGTCACCATATTTTACCAGCATTTTTTCATGCGAATCGAACTTTTCAAGTTCGGGAAGCAGTTCCCTGACGAGCGAGGCAACCTCGTCGGTCACGGTGCCTTCGGATATGAGCTGCGCAAGATGCTTTCCTGGCTGGTGGGTCTGCGCCGATACCCCGAAAAGCATCAGAACCCCAAGACTGGTATTTTCAATGACCAGTATTGAGACCGAAACGCATGCCCGCCACTGCCTGCAGGGAAAAAATTGCTCGGCCTCGTTCAGATAACCGCGGGCAAGTTCCATGCGGTATGCAACGTCCTTGTGTATAGCCATGTGTCCTCCTTCCCTGCAGATGCAGGTCATGCTGTTACCATGAAAATAAACCTCGCGGGAAGCCCCTCTCACCAGCCGGAAACCACCCGGTCGAAAATTTCGTCGATTATCTGGTTGAGAGCAAGACGGATTGCCTGCTGCTGCGCGGTATAATTGCCAACCTGGTAATCGGCGAAACCGACGAATGACTGAGAAAATATCTGTGCCTTTTTCACCCTGTCCTCCATGGAAACTCGAACGACAATGGTAATGCGGTTTGTAACCGCCCTTTCCGTCTTGCTCGTCAGCTGGCTCGACAGATCGGAAAAAGAAATAATAGTGCCGTCGAGCAGGGCGTCGGCAGACGCAAGGGATGGCGTTGTACGAAGTGTGCTCTGCGATTCGATCCTGCGGGCAAGCCCTCCAGTCAGGTCCCCCCTGTATTGTGCAATGCCGGCTCCTGAACGGTCTTCGAAAACAGGAATGGCAATTGTTTTCAGATGTGCAGGAAGTGACGAGCCGGAAAAGCTGTAACACCCCTGAAAAAAGCAGAGAACAAGAATGACAAGCGGAAAAGCGATGAATATCCTGGTTTTCTCCATCAGCGAGCCCTGTTAAAAGGTTCTTCTGTCTACCCTGTTCGTTAGTTTACGGAAGGGATAGGTCATGAGCAACCATTTTTTTCTCCCTGCGTTCAGCGCTGAAAGATAAAGGCCGGTTTTCCCGTCGCTCCAGTCCGACGCCATTTTCACGGCAAGTCGCGCCGCAAGCGATGGAGGCTGGGAAAAAATATCGAGTATCGTATTGAAAGTCTTCATCTGCCGAAGCAGTTCCGGTGTAGGATTATAGGCGCTTATCATTTCGGTCCTGACAAGTCCCGGATGGAGCAGCATGATGGAAATCCCCGAATTGCGGTACTCTTCTGCAATCGCGAATGTGAACCGGGCAATTGCCGCCTTGGTGGAACCGTAAGCGTCCATCCAGGGAGTATTCGATTTTCTATCGGTACCGGAACCGGCCATATTGATGATTTTCCCCCTGATGTTTTCCTTCAGGAAGTAGTTCAGTGCAGCCCGGCATCCGTAATAGGTACCCTTGAGGTTGGTGTCGATAACCTTTCCCCACTCCGACGGGTCGATGTCGGTGACGGACATGAACGATCCGGATATGCCGGCATTGTTGATAAAGCAGTCTATCCTGCCGAAGTGCTCCGAAGCCGAGGCGACCAGACGTTCGAGATCCTCGATACGGGTAACATCGCAAACGCAGCCGAACACGCTGCTTTCCGGAAATTCAGCGACCGTATTCCGGATATTCTTTTCGGAAGAAGAGGTAATGACGACTTTCGCACCCTCGCGGACAAATTCACGGGCGATGGCCCGGCCGATGCCCTTCGTGGAACCGGTGATAACGGCAACTTTACCGTCAAGCTTTCCCATAGAGAATCTGTAAGGTTTAATACTGTCATTTTTTATCATAAGAACCGTCGGTCATGGCCTTCAGTTCTTCATGACCCTCGGCGTACCGCTCGAGAGGAATGCCTTTTTCAATTGCGTTCCAGGCCTGCCTGATACTCGCAGCTCCCGCCCTGGGGCCCATCGGATGCCCGAAAATTCCCCTGCCGGGGACAAAGCCGAAATCAACGCTGCCGACTTTCCTGTAAACCGTTTCAAGGGTCAGCGCGGAATCGCTCCCGCCAGGGACAGGCAGCGAACGACGGATGTGTCCGAAATCCTGCAGGCACTCCCTGATATTTTCACGCACCTCCTCTTCAGGGGTCATCATGCGGCTTCCGAACCCTGGCATGATGATGGAATCGAGGCCGGCAAGCCGCTGAAGCTTGGTCATCACTTTTGAGTGGATCCCGAATTTCTCCATCCGGCTGAATGAAGCGATAAACGGAAAATGTCCTATAAGCGGGACTTTCGTGTGCCTGGCAAGCATCCTCACGGCGCTGAGACCTACAGGCAATGCGTTGACAAGCAGCGCGTTCGCACCATTCCTGACCGCGATATCGTGCTGTTCGATGAGACGGTCCACCTCGTCTGTCACATTGGCGAGATACACTTTCGGTTCGCCGGTTTCCTTTTCCGCCCTTCGCCTCGCATCCCCGAGCACGTGGGAACGTTCTTCGAGCGTCGACCAGGTGACATCGGCAAGCATTTCATCGTCCTTGGCGATATCGAGCCCTCCAAGCCAGCTCTCGGTTGCGATTTCCGCAAAATGCTCCGGGCTCAGGCCGATATTCGGTTTCACGACCCCGAAGAAAATCGGGCGGTCGTATGCGTTCAGGAGTTCGCGGATACCATCGATACCGAACTTCGGGCCCTCGAACGCATTCAGGTAAGGCTCGGGAAAACCGACATCGAGCAGTTTAACGACAGGGACACCGGGAGTGAAGAAAGCACCTTCACCGCATACGGCGGAAATCAGGTTAGGAAGCTTTGGACCGAAATTCCGGTGAGGATGGGCAATGGTCACCCGGCAGGCATGGACAGGGCCTGTTTCAAAATGCGTAACAGGATAGCTCAGATCCGGAAGTTCGCCCTCGATGACGAGGTCGATCACTTTCGCTCCGTATTTCGGCCTGAAATCCTCATCATAGTCAACGCGTTTCCACTGTGCGGTCGACTGTTCGCTGCAGAAATGGGCGAGTGCGGTCTCGATATCGCCGACGCATTCGAGATAATAGTCGAGCGTCAGATAATCAGCCATGTCAAGCTGCTCTTTCGAAGCAAAAAAACCTTGAATATCCTCTCTGTTCATTAAGAAAACGTCATGCCTCACTCCAGGTTGCCATGGAGGCCGGGATGGAGGTCTGTTGAAAAAAACGGACGGCCGGAACCGGGCCGGATACAGGGGTCAGCCTGCACCGGCAGCGGTTGTCCAGGGGATTATCCTTCGGCCCTGATGCTGTTGAAATACTCGAAAGCTTCCGCAGGGTTCATCTTTTCGTGAACGACCTTGTTGACGGCCTTCATCATGGCAAGCGGAGCATCGCTCTGGAAAATGTTCCTGCCCATGTCCACACCGGCAGCGCCTTCCTCGATAGCCCGGTAAGACATGGTAAGCGCATCGAGCTCGGGGAGTTTCTTTCCGCCGGCCATGACGATCGGTACCGGACAGGACGCGATCACCGTTTCGAAATCTTCCGGAACGTAATAGGTCTTGACGATCTGCGCGCCCAGCTCGGCGGAAATGCGGCAGGCCAGCCTGAAGTATTTGGCATCGCGAACCATGTCCTTGCCGACTGCAGTGACAGCCATGGTCGGGATTCCATAACGGAGGCCCATGTCCACGAGCCTGGTCATATTGCGGATGGAACGGGTTTCATACTCGCCGCCGATGAAAACCTGGAGCGTGATGGCTGCGACGTTCATGCGGATGGCATCTTCGATATCGACGGCAAGCTGCTCGTCGGAAAGTTCCTTGAGAATGCTCGGGCCGCCGCTGCACCGCATCACGACTGCCTTGGTAAGGCTAGGTGGTACCGTGGTGCGCAGGATGCCTCGTGTCAGCATGATGGCATCGGCATAGGGCATGAGGGGCACAATATTGACATCGGGACGTTCGAGGCCAGTCGTGGGACCCTGGAAATAACCGTGATCGATAGCGAACATGACGGTCTTGCCGGTATCGGGACGGAAAATCCTCGAAAGCCGGTTTTTCATACCCCAGTCAAGCGAATGAGCACCTTTCAGGAAAAATCCGTAATTGTTTACCGGGATATCGGTATAGTACTCTTTTGCCTGCTTGTCTTTATCGTATTCCGCCATGTCGGTGGTCTCCTGTTTCAGTTTTTTTGTTGTCTGTTAAGATTCGTAAAAGCCCGCTCAGCGAAGTGCCGCGGCTATATTTCCTCCGTCCACCGTAACGATGGAGCCCGTCGTTTTCGTCTCGAGCGCAAGGTGCACGAAAGCCTGGGCGACATCGTCGGCCGTCACTTCGAGCTGCAGAAGGTTGCCTGCCATATATTCCCGTTCGCTCAGCCCTCTGGCGGTCGAACGGGTCTTTATCATCTCTTCGGTAAGCAGACCCGTCCTGATGCGGTCGGCATTGATGCCGTTCGCCCTGATGCCGTCGCGGCCGTGGTCGAGCGCATACTGGCGGACGAGGAACATCGTTGCGGCTTTCGGCAGGCCGTAGGGACCAAAATCCGGGCCCGGGTTCACAGCCTGTTTCGATACGTTGTAGAGCAGCACACCGCCCGTTCCCTGGAGTCTCATGACCCTGACGGCTTCTTGGGAAATATACTGATGCGAGAAAAAATTCAGTTCGAAACTTTTGCGGAGCAGGGCATCGGACACATCACCGATACGTCCCTGAAAAGCCGCGCCGACGTTGGAAACAACAATATCAACGCCGCCGAATTTCCGGCATGCGCCATCGAATGCGGCACGGACGTCGTCACGGGACGTGACGTCGCAGGTCATGGCGAGCACATCGCCGCCGATCTCGGCCGCAGCCCGGTCGAGCGCCTCACGGGAAAGGTCGAGGATGACAAGCTCGGCACCCTTCTGCCGGAACGCTTTCGCGGTCGCAAGTCCGATCCCGCTGGCAGCACCGGACACCATGGCCACTTTGCCTGCCAGGACATCGTTACGGACCTTGTTCATCTTTGCCTGCTCCATGTCCCAGTACTCGATCTCGAATGCCTCCCGATCGGTGATGGATTCGAAACAGCCGAGCGATTCCGCATCGAGGATAGCCGAAGCTGTGCTTGCCGCGATATCGGCATTGACCGACGCGGCATGGAATGTCCTGCCCAGTCCGAACAGGCCGAGACCAGGCACGAGAACAACCCTGGGAAGAGGGTCGAGCATCTGCACATGCATGCCCGTCGCCTCTTTCTGCGCATCGAAGTAAGCGGTATATTCTTCCGTGTAACGGCTGACCGCATCATGGACGGCCGTCCTGAAACCGGCGATGTCGGATGCATCCGGCGCGGGAACGACAAGAGGCCTGTTTTTCGTACGGATGATGAAATCGGGCGTCATCGCACCTTTCTGGCTCATCATCACCAGATCGGCACTGTTGACATAGTCGAGAATCTCGGGTGAAGTCCTGAAATCGAGGATGAACTGTTCGAACTCCCTCATGCCCGGGATTTTCTCTACGACGCATGCGCCCCTCACCACAGGTGCGACATCTTCCCTGGAAGCGACAGCGGAAGGCAGGTCTGCCTTTGCGAACGCCTTCCTTCCGGCATCAGCTATCCGCCGCTCCAGGCGGGATACCGCATCGATCATGATATCGTAAGCCTCTTTTGCAGAATTGCCGAACGTGACAAGCCCATGCTTATGGAGCACGAGGCCTTTGATATCCTTCTGTTTTTCATAAACCTCCAGCCCGGACAACGCAAGGTGAAGGCCTGGTTTGATATAGGGTACGGAACCGAAACCGGGCCCGAGCACTTCGCGGCAGATGTGCTCGCCGTCAGGCTGGTTGCTGAGTGTGAGCAGGGCGAGCGAATGAGTATGCAGGATGTAGCGGTGAGGAAGAAATGCGTGCAGCAGAGTCTCTATCGAAGGCGTCAGGCGCTTTTCGGCGATATGGTCCGTAAGGCTGAACAGGTTCAGGAGCAGGAGGTGCTTGAACTCTTTCGTTGAAAAACGCTGCAGTTCCTCCTCGCTGATACGGTCGTTCTCCTGGAAGAGATGCCCGAGGTTGCGGAGCGGAGCGAGCTTCACGGGAGTGTAGTCGTGCCCGGTAACGCGGCTGAGGTCAACGCCGCTGGCCTTGATGAGCAGCACGTCGACACGGTTCCCCACCATATCGACAAGTTCGCATTTCACCGATGTATTGCCACCTCCATGCATGACCAGAGAGTTCTCGCTGCCGAGCAGCTTCGAAGCATAAACAAGTTCCGCAAGCTCCGCTGCCGGCTCGAATGTGCCGGAAAACTCGTGTATGGAGCGTTGAAAATCAGCGTCATTCCAGCTGTTCCGCATATCGTAAGGTACTTCTTGCGCCTTTGACAGGCGATTATTGTTGATGAATCGCTGCAAACCCGGAGGCTTTCCCGAGGTTATTGCAGCCCCTGCTTCTTTTTATGCCAACCCTCAATCCAGAATCCCGCGAAATAGATCATGAGGAAGCCGGGTATGACGACCCCCAGGAAAATCAGTTTTTCCTCTATTGCCTGAAGCTGGCCCGATGACCAGATCATCCAGACGAGAACGTACCAGCCGGGACCGATGAACAGGAACATAGTGTTCCAGAGCTTCTTGAAACTGTATTTCATGGCTTCAGATACTTCCGTTTATCATTTCCCCCGGTTCAGAGATGGCCTTCCATGCGGAGTCTCCGCTCGTTGCGTTTCTCGAGTATGATCCTCGTGAGATACTGCATGGCATTGACCACATAGGTGAAATAGGCAAGGTAGGCATCCCAGACCAGCACTTCACGCGGGTACCCGAAATAGGCCAGGTAGAAATAAAAAAGATGGAAAAAGGCTGCGACGGTACTGCCGATATCCTCCCAGAGGAACTCTTTGGAATAAACCCACTGGTCGAATATTTCCTTCTCGAAAAACATGCCGGTGGTGAACAGCAGGCCGAAAAAGAGCGTCTTGAAAAGAATTGCGATACTTACCCAGTAGAAACCGCTCACGATGAAGCCGTTCGTATACAAGGTGGTAACGACGACACCGATAACGAAAAATATGAACTGGACAGGTGCGAGAATGATCTGAATATCGGTCCAGACTGAAGCGTTTCTTTTCGCGAGCTGTTCCGGGGTATATCGCGGCATTGTCTTTTCCTGACTGATAATGAATTCATGAAAAGGATGTCGGCTGGAGATCAGAATACATGCCGGAAGCCAATTCAAACGTCTTTTAATATAGCAAAATCGAAGGGAGAGAAAAACCCCGCATCACCGGGAACTGGAAGGAAAACATAAAATAAATGAGACAGGACGGCTCGGCGAACTTCAATTATTTCAGGGCACCTCTTTTATTGTCGTGAGAAACACGAGTGCAAGTCGGACAGAGCGGAAAAACCGGAGTGTACACGAAGTACATGAGGATTTCGAGCACTGCCCAACGCTGCAATAGGGCTTCGGAACAGATAAATAGAGGCACCCTTCAGAAAAACAAAGCAATTATAGATAATTATTGATCGCATATGGAACATTGCTTATTGCAAGAAACCGATAAAATGCCCTATCTTTTGAATTACGTTGAAACTGCATATGGCGAACCGTCGTCGGGACAATCCAAAAACAGTTTCCCCCATGGTCTCTCCCGCCAGGGATATATCATCAACTAAAAAAATTCCACATGAAACCACTGCGTTCGGTTCTTGCACTCCTGGTTGCAGCTTCATGCTCATCGACATCCTTTGCCGCCGATGTCGTAAAAATCGCGATCACAGGGCCGTTTTCCGGCGGATCGGCTCCCATGGGCATATCGATGAGGGACGGCGCCAAGCTCGCCATTTCCCAGATAAACCAGCGGGGAGGCATTCTCGTCGGCGGGAAAAAAATGAAGATCGAGGTTATCGAAAGGGATGACGAGGGGAAAAACGACCGGGGTGCGCTCGTAGCGCAGGAGATATCGTCGATGAACGACGTCTCGGCGGTAATCGGTACCGTCAACACGGGCGTGGCGATCATGGGAGACAGAAACTATGTGCAGAAAGGACTCGTGAAAATCATCACTCCTGCCGCCGGAAGCGCGTCGATGACCCAGTGGAGCAAGGCCGGTACGGCAGACATCCCGATATTCCGGTTTGCAGCCCATGACGGCATCCAGTCACAGATGGTCGTCGAGCAGGCAATAAGGATAGGGGCCAGGAAGGTTGCCATCTTCCACGACGATACCAATTACGGTGTATCCGGAAGGGATGACCTGCTTTCCCGGATCCGGGAGCAGGGAGGCAGAGTGAATGTGGTGGATATCGAAAAATTCGCCATCGGCGACAAGGATATGACCGGCCAGCTCATCAAGGCGAAAATAGCGGGGGCGCAGGCCATCCTGATCTGGGGCATCGGGCCTGAACTGGCTGCAGTGGCGTCCGGCAAGAAAAAGCTCGGCTACAATGTTCCGATGATCGGGGGATGGACACTCTCGATGAGCAATTTCATCGATACGGCCGGACCGGCAGGAAATGGCGCAATGATGCCTCAGACATTCATCGAGGACCTTTCGATATCCAGGGCGAAGCCCTTCATTCTGGCTTATCGCCAGGCTTACCGCGTAAACAGGATTCCGTCGCCTGTTTCGGCGGCCCAGGGCTATGATGCCGCGATGCTTCTCGCCGAAGCCATCCATGAGGCGGGTTCGGTTGAACCGTCGAGGATCAAGGTTGCGCTCGAAAACCTTACCGGGGTCGTCAGGGGTGCCATTGCAGACTGGAAAAAACCGTGGGCGAAGTGGAGCCCGGCAAACGAGGAATCACATGAAGCCTTCCGCCGGAGTTATACCGTCATGGGCAAGGTCCAGGACGGGAAAGTCGTGCTGGCAAATCCTTCAGACCGTGCAGTTCTTGAACGAGGTACAGGCAAATAAATCTCTATCGGAACCTTCTGACCTCATATGAGCCCGGAAATGCTCGCTTATGCCCAGATGGCCGTCAGCGGCGGCCTGATGGGCCTGGCATATGCCCTGGTGGCATACGGCTTCCAGCTGACCTATGCAGCAGGAAAAGCCGTAAACTTCGGTCAGGGTGAACTGGTCATGCTCGGCGCATTTGTCGGCCTTACCCTCACCGGCACAGGACTTCCCTACTGGGCATCGATCGCGGGAGCGACTGTCGCCGGTGCCGGGCTCGGGCTTTTTGTCGAAAGGGCTGCAGTGCGGCTTGCCCTCAGACAGCACAATGAAGGCTGGATCCTGCTGACCATCATCACAGGGCTTTTTGCCGTTTCAGCAGCCGAAAATATATGGGGACGCGAAGACAAGCCCTACCCCACACCCTGGGAAGACGCTTCGATCGATCTTTACGGCATCTCCGTCACCTGGCCGGAACTTGCCATTGCGGGAGGTGCGCTCGGCGTCATGCTGCTCATCGAACTTGCAAAACGGTTCACGCTGACAGGCATTGCCGTTCAGGCAGAAAGCGCGGATACCGACGCAGCTGAACTTTGCGGCATCCGCTCTGATGCCGTGACATCACTTTCCTGGGCTGTTTCCGGGGCTGCGGCTGCATTCGCAGGAACAATTATCGCGCCGGTGACAACCGTCGGGCCTACGATGGCAGCGGCACTGACGCTGAAAGCTTTTTCCGTGGCGGTTGTCGCGGGGCTTGACAGCGCGATCGGGCTGGTGCTCACCGGCCTGTTCCTCGGTTCTGCGGAAAATCTCGCCGGGTTCATCCTCGGAAGCGGATGGAGGGAAACACCCGGGCTCGTTCTGCTGATCATGGCCCTT
>CAIYPU010000145.1 GCA_903928225.1 uncultured Chlorobiaceae bacterium | reverse complement strand
GCCCCTCCGCCCCTCGACGCATCGCACCACCATGACCATGGCAGGTCCGGCCTGGTCCTGCTGCCCAGGTTCACGACAGCCCTCGTTTCGTATATCCTGCCGACTTCTCCGCCGTCGATCATCTGCTTCATGGAACGCACGGCGGGATGAAAGCGCAGCTGGTGATCGACAAGGGCAAGGGAGCCTGATGCTGCCGCAGCTTCAACCATCGACTGCGCTTCTGTGGCGTTCAGGGCGAAAGGTTTCTCGCAGAGCACACCAATCCCTTTTGCAAGCGCCCCTTCTACCATTTCGGCATGAAGGTATGGAGGGGTGGTGACACAGACCATATCGAGATCACAATCCAGCATCCTTCGCCAGTCGGAAAAACCCTTGCCGATACCAAACCGCTGCATGAACTTCGTGCGATGGCTTTCCGTCGGGCTCGCAACTGCGGCAAGCAGGACGTCGTCCATGAGCGAAAATGCCGGGGCCTGCGCAATCCTGGCCCAACCGCTGCCGAGAAAACCGATTTTTACCTTCTTTTTCATAAAAACAGACATAAAAAAAGGGTGACCTGAATCACCCCTGATAATAAGAAATCCTGCATCTTCGGGTTAAACGACCTTCTGTTCCTTGGCAAGGCGGGCCCTTTCGATATAGGTCTTCTGGATATCCCTCGAAACATTGTATGCTTTCGACAGGCTGTCGGAGCGCCAGAGCCGTGCATCGAAGGCCATGCAGATATTCCTGAGGAAAGGAATGCCGGTTTCAGTGACGCGGACGCTCTTTTCGCCGAGGACCACCATCCCGTCGCTTTCCATGTCCTCGAGGCGCATGAGCGCTATATCGAGTTCGTCAGTGTAGAGTTTCGGATCTTCCCATGAGGTCTGCTGCCTGCACATCAGGTTGAGGATGTGGCGCCGCAGCACAAGGTCCTCGTCGGTCAGCAGGTGGCCGCGGTGCAGAGGAAACCGTTTTTCCTCGTTGACAGCCTTCATGTACGGTACGTCTTCACGCTCGTTCTGGGCAAATGCGTACCAGGTGTCGCTGATCGAGGAAGAACCGAGCGCGAGCATCATCTGGGTGGTGTTTTCCGTGTAGCCCATGAAGTTGCGGTGCAGGGTGCCGTTTTTCGCGGCAAGATAGAGCGCATCGCCTTCGATCGCAAAGTGGTCCATGCCGACCTCGTGGTATCCGATAGACTCGAGCATCTCGCGACCCTTGTCGTACAGCTCCTGTTTGACATCCCCCACCGGAAGGTCCTCTTCCCTGAAATTCCGCTGTCCCTCGTACATATGCGGGTTGTGGCCGTAGGCATAGAAAGCGAGACGGTCCGGCCTGAGCTGCATGACTTTCTGAATGGTATCGGTAATGGTGCCGAGATTCTGTTTGGGCAGCCCGTAGACAAGGTCGAAGTTGATCGAGTTGAAACCGATCTGGCGGGCAAGGTCGATCTTTTCCTTCACGAGCTCGAACGACTGGAGCCTGTTGATCTCCTTCTGCACGGTCGGGTCGAAATCCTGGATACCGAAGCTCATGCGGCGGAACCCGACGCTGTAGAGCGCTTCGAGGTGTTCGCGTGAAGTTGAACGCGGGTTTGTCTCGAAACTGAAAATATGGTCGTCCATCCTGTTCGCGTGCCTGAAAATACCATCGATGAGAGCCATCAGGTTTTCAGGGCTGAAGAAGGTCGGCGTGCCTCCTCCGATATGGAGCTCCTTGATGTTGAGCTTTCCGGGAAGGACATCGGCATACATCTGCCACTCCCTGAGCAGCGTTTCGAGGTAGGGCTTCTCGACCGAGTGGTCCTTGGTGCGGTTCGCGTTGCATCCACAGAAATAGCAATAGTTTTCGCAGTAGGGAATATGGATGTACATGCTGATACCGGTGGTTTCGTTACTGTCGTTGTAACCTTTCACCAGCGCCTCTGTCCACTGCTCCTGGGTGACACCGTCGGTGCTCCAGGACGGGATGGTCGGATAGCTGGTATAACGAGGACCGGGATTGCTGTACTTTACTGCGAGATTTGTTGTCATTGCTCTGTTCCTCAACAAGTATTATTTTTTTAAATTCATCACGGAAAATAAACAAAACCGGGCAATTTCATAAATCATCGGCCTTTTAACAGCCGGGTCCCGAGGCCCGGTCCACCATTTCTTTTTATGGCAAAAAAACCATCCGGCAACACCGCGCCGATCGTGGGTATCCTCATGGGCTCCGATTCCGACTTCGATATCATGAAGGAAGCTTCGCTGGTGCTCGACGAGTTCGGCATACCATCGGAGATTTCGGTCATTTCCGCCCACAGGACGCCGCAGGACCTCGAAGAGTATGCTTCGTCGGCAACAGAGCGCGGGCTGAAAGTCATCATCGCCGGAGCGGGCGGCGCCGCGCACCTTCCGGGCGTGACAGCGGCCATGACCGTCCTGCCGGTCATCGGCGTGCCCATTTTCAGCAGCAAGCTCAGCGGCCAGGACTCGCTCTATTCCATCGTCCAGATGCCTGCCGGCATCCCGGTCGCTACCGTCGGGATCGACAATGCAAGGAATGCCGCGCTGCTTGCCGTACAGATGCTCGCTCTTGCCGATGAAGCGCTCATGGATTCACTTGTCGGGTTCCGGAAAAAACTTGCCGATGCATCGCGCCAGAAAACCGGGAAAATCCGTGAAAAGCTGTATGCAAAAAGCTGATTTCTGGATCGATCACCTGAAGCTGTCGAAGCATCCCGAGGGAGGGTATTACCGGGAAACCTACAGGAGTTCCAGCTCCTGCACCCCGGCCGGTGAATGCGGTCTTGAAGGCAAGCGTGCGTGGGCGACATCGATTTTCTATCTGCTGAAACACGCGCAGCGCTCCCGGCTTCACCGGATACACTCCGACGAGCTCTGGTTCTACCATGCGGGCAACCCCCTGACGGTCCACGTATTCCCTGAACAGGATAAGCCGTCGAATTTTACCCTCGGCCTCTCGGCAGAGAGGGGCGAAGTGCTCCAGGAGGCCGTTCCGGCAGGAAGCTGGTTCGGCGCGCTACCGAACAGTCACGAAAAAGAAGGGTATTCCCTGGTCAGCTGCGTCGTTGCGCCGGGTTTCGAGTTTCGTGACCTCTCTTTCGCCCGGCGGGAAGACCTGCTCGCAACATTTCCTGAACATCGGGAGATCATCGAAAGGCTGACCTGAACGAAGGTTCCGGAAAAACAATGCGAACCTTCGGACACCCCCGGCACCCGTTCTTCCGAAGGCAGGGCACGCCCGGGAAATCCGGATATTTCCTGTTTTTTTTTACTTTGAATGATTTTACGTCATAATTGGTTACAATCAACTGAAGATAGCTCCCCTGAATCGAGAAGGGTGCCGCATGCACCTTCGGAGACTTGACGGGCGCAGAAGACGGAACAGACCAGAAAAACGAACCAGATGGAACAGAAAAAACGGGTTGTCATTGTCGGCGGCGGCTTTACCGGGCTTAAAGCTGCAAGGACGCTGGGCAATCACCTGGACCTTGAAATAACCCTCATAGACCGGAAAAACTACCACCTTTTCCAGCCGCTCCTCTACCAGGTGGCCATGGCGGCGCTGGGCGAGGGCGATATTGCTGCGCCCCTGAGAAACATGCTTGCAAACCTGCATAACCTGACGGTTTTCAAAGGGATCGTCGAAAAGATAGACATAGAGAACAGGCAGGTCATCACCGATTTCAAAACCATACCGTACGACTATCTCATCCTGGCATGCGGCGTGCAGCACCACTATTTCGGCCATAACGAATGGGAAGAGAACGCCCCCGGCCTGAAAACGCTCGCACAGGCGAAAGAGATCCGCAGGAGGGTCATGGAAGCCTACGAACGTGCGGAACGCACCAGCGATCCTGTCGAGCGAAAGAAGCTCCTGACGTTCGTCATCGTGGGCGGAGGCCCCACCGGGGTCGAACTTGCCGGATCGATCGGCGAAATGAGCCGCTACACCCTTTCCAGATTCTATCGGAACATCGATCCGAAGCTCACCCGCATTTTCATCGTAGAGGCCGCACCGCGAATTCTCGGCTCGTTCTCTCCCGAGCTTGCCAGCAAGGCGACCCGTTCGCTCGAAAAACTCGGCGTACAGGTCTGGACCAACAGCATGGTCAGCATTGTCGATCCCGATGGCGTGCAGATCGGCAACGAACGGATCGAGGCATCGACAGTGCTCTGGGCAGCGGGTGTTACGGCGGCAGGGATAGGGAAAACCCTCGGAGTGGAAACTGACCAGATCGGGCGGGTCGTCGTCGAAAGCGACCTCAGCGTACCAGGCCATCCGGAAATTTTTGTCGGCGGCGACCTCGCCCATTTCGAGGATGCCAACGGCAAAACACTGCCGGGGCTTGCGCCTGTCGCACAGCAGCAGGGCAAAGCCATAGCGAACAACATCAAGCTCGACCTGAAAGGGAAGGAACGCAAGCCCTTCAGTTACCGCGACAAGGGTCAGATGGCCACAATCGGCAAAAACAAGGCCATCGTCGAGGTCGGAAAGCTCAAGTTCGACGGCATCGTCGCCTGGTTCACCTGGCTGCTGGTGCATATCTATTTCCTCACCAGCTTCCGCCACAGGGTTTTCGTTATGCTGCAGTGGGGATGGTCCTATTTTACCTTCAGCTATGGCGCAAGGCTGATCGTGAACCGCGAATGGCGTTTCTATCCTGATCCCGACCCCAACCGCAGCAAAGGGCCTGCAGAAGACAGGGAGTGATGAAAGCATCGCATATCCCGTTCATCACCGGCATCCTGCTGTCGGTTACATTCACCGGAATAGCGCTCTATGTCCTGCTTTTCAGGGAAAACTTCCCTGCCGCCTCGAAGCAGGACCTCATGCTCTATGCCTCCCTGACAGGGGCATACGGCATCTGGCGCGCGTTCCGGGTCTGGCTGCAGTGGAAAGAACAGAAAAAAAATATTTGAAGAGAACGCCATTCATCATTATAATCATCGGTTCACTAACGTTACTGCAATACCACAGAGAGGGGAGAAACAAGCATGAAACCGTCAGCCGTCACACAGGAAACCGAGCAGAAGCTTTTTTTCCATAACTACGCGAGGCTGCCCATTGCCGTTTCACACGGCGAAGGCTCCTGGCTCTTCAGCTTCGACGGCAGGCGCTACCTCGACATGATCTCGGGCATCGGGGTCAACGCGCTCGGGTACGGGGATAAAAGGCTGGTACAGGCAATCGGCGATCAGGCATCGAAACTGATCCATGCGTCTAACCTGTTCATGATGCAGCCCCAGTTCGACCTGGCAGACAAGCTGCTTTCCCTCAGCGGCTTGTCGAAGGTATTTTTCGCCAACAGCGGCACCGAAGCGATCGAGGCATCCATCAAGATAGCCCGGAAATGGGCGGCCCGGTCGGGCAACCTCGATAAAAAAGAGGTGCTCTCCCTCAGCAACTGTTTTCACGGCAGGACTTACGGTGCCATGTCGCTGACCGCCAAGGCAAAATATGTCGACGGTTTCGAACCCCTGCTGCCGGGAACCGGCATGATTGCCTTCAACGACGTTACGGACCTCGAACGGAAAATATCCGACACGACCGCAGCGGTCTTCATCGAGGTGGTCCAGGGCGAAGGAGGCATTCACCTGATTTCGCAGCAGTTCATCAGCAGGCTCAGGGAGCTGAGGGACCGGTACGGCTTTCTCATCGTCGCCGACGAGATCCAGGCCGGTTGCGGCAGGACCGGAAAGTTCTTCAGCTACATGCATATCGATGCCGACCC
Source organism: uncultured Chlorobiaceae bacterium (assembly GCA_903928225.1). Taxonomy (GTDB): domain Bacteria; phylum Bacteroidota; class Chlorobiia; order Chlorobiales; family Chlorobiaceae; genus Chlorobium. The sequence goes on along the minus strand of CAIYPU010000145.1, from coordinate 24,699 downwards.
CGACCTGGTGTGCCTTGCCAAGCCTCTCGGCGGAGGTCTGCCCCTTTCCGCGGTCCTCGGCAGCGAAAAGGTCGCCGATGTGCTTGCCTACGGCAACCACGGCACGACGTTCGGCGGAAATCCGGTAGCATGTGCGGCCGGACTTGCCATGATCGAAGCGATAGAACAAGATGGCCTGATGGAACATGCCGAGACCATGGGCAATTTCCTGGCGGAAGAACTTCAGAAACTTGCCGGAAAACATCCGATGATCCTCGAAATACGGCAGTGCGGCCTGATGGTGGGCATCACCGTCGACCGGGAAGCGAAATACTATGTTGAAAAGGCGCTGGAGAAACATATCGTGGTGAACGCTACCAGCGTCAATGTGATCAGGCTTCTTCCTCCCCTCAACATCACACGCGAGGAAGCTCAACTCTGTATCGATGCACTCGATGAAATCTTCACCGAAGAAACAGGAGAAAAAGAAGGCTGAAAAGATTGAGCAGAAAACGGTCATGCCCCTTGGAAAGATCAACTATCTGATGCTTCTCCTTGGGGCGGCTGTCATTGCGGTCAGTTACTGCCTGATGTACCTCGAAAAAAACGTCGATGGGTTTTTTGCGTTGTTCGTTAGCCCGTTCACGCTGCTGGGCTCTTACGCATGGATCATTTTCGCTTTACTCTACCGACCATCGGCGCAAAGGAAGGAAAAGGAAACCGGTCAGTCAAGCTGAAAACGGATGGGAACGGTAAACCACACCTTGATCGGAGAACCGTTCTGAATGCCCGGATAATATCTCGACTCCATAACTGATTTTATCGCGCAGGCATCGAAAACATCGCAATCGGCAGGGACCCGCTTCATCACCTTCGCCTTGATCGGCCTGCCGTCTTCCCCGATAAGGACCGCCACGAAAACCTTGCCGGTGATACCGGCTATCCTTGCCATTTCCGGGTAGAGCGGTTTTTTCTGGTCGAGGAACCCTGGCATTTTTTCACAGGGGACGAACATGGGCACGTCTTCGCTCGCAGAACCGCTGCCCGAACCGGCACCTTTATTGATAACCTGCTTCAGCTCCTGCTGGGTGGCCACAGTCTGCTCTACGGGAGCTTCCTCCTTGCTGACCTGCTTGATCTTGCCAACATTCGGCGCAGGCGGCGCAACCGTTGGAGTGACCGGGGTCGGCTCGGGAACATCAAGCGGCGGAGGGGGGGGAAGCTGGGTGACGCTGGTGACGACTTCATAGCACTGGACCATCGGGTGATCGTCCTTGTCCAGGAGGCCGAAGAGGGAGCCGATAGTGCTCCAGTTGGCTGAAACGATCCAAAAAACGCAAAGCAGAACGGAAGCGAGGATCACGCCATGGGTGAGGAAAAGATGCGCCTGGCGGCGGAGCACCAGGTTCCCGTAAGAGATACAGCGCAACCGGTCCGTATCGAGAAATTCCTCGCGGAACGCCCAGGTTGAAGCTGCTTTCCGGCGAAAGGTATCTTCATGCATTTTTTCAAGGTTCTTAGCCACGTTCTGATCGCTCCTTACAGGATGTGAACCTTAAACGGCCCGTTGAATTTCCGCAGCATCCTGTTCCGTGAAATCGTCCAGGCTGAAACGGTCTATTTTCATGAGGTTCAGTTCGTCGATGATATCGACAAGATGCTTGTAGCGCGCTTTATCGCTGATTTTCACAACGATGACCAGCTTGGCGTTCTGTGAGGTCTGCTGCTTGAGCAGGCTGCGGAGCTGACCGCTCAGAGACAGCTGTTTCGTATCCTGCGTGTCGTAGAGCGGAATGCGCTTCGGGGCTTCCTGCCCCAGTGAACAGTAAACCGATTCGTTGTCCGCGATCCTGAGCGTCAGGACGTTGGTTTCGGCCACCTTGACCTCCGTCATTTCAGGTGGCAGGTTGATCTCCATGGTATTGGCCTTCGAAAAAGTCGTGGTCAGCATGAAAAAGGTCAGCAGGAGAAACGCCACATCGACCATCGGCGTCATATCGAGGCGGAACCCGATCCGCTTGCTCCCTTTTTTCTGCTTTTTCCTGCCGTGATTGCCATTCGGTGAATCGACGATACCCATCAGCGCACCTCCTTTTTTAGAGTGGTGATGAGGTTGAAGGTCAACAGGTTCGCTTTCTTGTATACCTTGATGACATGGTTGATGGATTCGAACTGGGCATTCGCATCGGCCTTGATCACAGGGCGGAGCCGCTGGTTGGCGAACCTCGCCATGACGACGAACTTGTCGAGTTCATCCCTGCCGACCGGAAAATTGTCGGCAAGCTTGAACTGTTTCAGCGAGTCAGCAATAGCGCCGTCGGACATGCCCGACGCCTGGAGCTTCTGCCTGACGACGGAGTTGAAGATCTTCTCCCTCGTGAGCTGGGACGATACGCCCATGAAAAAATCGTTGTTGCTGCTGACCGAAACCGTCAGCACGTCCGTTTCGGGAAGCTTCCGTTCGGAGTGCGAGGCGGGCAGGTCTATCCGGACAATTTCAGGCGGACGGAATTTCGTGGTCAGCATGAAGAAGGTCAGGAGCAGGAAAGCCACATCGACCATCGGCGTCATGTCGATCCTGAACCCGACCCTTTTGGCCTTGATTCTCGACATCAGTTACACGTTTTACCTGTTCCGAGGGTCTGGATGATATAGAACGCCGCTTCGTCGATCATGTAGCTGAAGTGATCGACCCTGCTGGTGAAGATATTGTAGGTGACGATACCCATGATACCACCAATGATGCCGAGCGCGGTATTGAAAAGCGCTTCCGAAATACCGAGCGAAAGCTGCACCGCGTCAGGCGCACCGCTCGTCGCCATTGCGGCGAAGGCGCGGATCATGCCGAGTGTCGTGCCGAGCAGTCCGACCATGGTGGAAATGGAAGCGATGGTAGAGATCGCCGTGAGGTTCTTTTCAAGAAGCGGCATTTCCATTATGGTTGCCTCTTCGACGGCTTTCTCCATTTCGCTGACCCTCTTCTCGCGGTCGGTGATGTTGAGGTGGGCAAGTTTCTTGTACCGTTCGAGCACCGTCCGTATCACCGCGGCAAGCGAGCTCTGGTGATCGTCGCATTTGTCGATAGCCTGATCGATATAGCCGTTGTCGATATCTTCCTTCACCGAGCGGACGAAAGCAGGAATGTTCCCTTTACCGGAAGCCTTGTTCAGGGCGATGATGCGCTCGACGATATAGGCGATGACCATCAGGATGAGGGCGATAAGAACCGAAACGACCGGTCCGCCTTTCCATACGGCGTGGAACATTGAGTCGGGGGGCGTGGTACCCATCCACAAATAGAACGCGAAAGAAATCGCATAGGTGACCACAATGAGAATACCGGTAAAGAAGCCCTGTTTCATAGACGGTTAATGGGTTTGGGCTGTCCCGGAGTGTACGGGCTTTAATTCCTTCAGACCGTAACGCCTGAGACAGTAAATTGCCAGACTGCTTTGGTTTTTTTACAATAACAGGTAACCTTCGTGAGGTTCATGGAATTATAGGAAGAACCGGACTGAAATCCTCACGGACAGTTGATTGCAAAGCGACAAATAAAGACAAGAACGATGCATTCAGGTGCCAATTTAGCAAATAACCTCCTGATTTTTCAAGACTAATCGCACTTTGTGTAAAATTCCGCGTATTAGAAAACCAAAAGCGTGACAGAACCGTCCCATGATCCCTCACTCCGTCATCGACGATATCCGCCAGGCGGCAGACATTGTCGACATCATCTCAGACTATGTGGCACTGCAGCCGGCAGGACGCAATTACAAGGCCCTTTCACCCTTCACCAGGGAAAAAACGCCGTCGTTCGTCGTTTCTCCCGACAAGCAGATCTACAAATGCTTTTCCACCGGCAAGGGCGGCAACGTCTTTTCATTCGTGATGGAGATGGAAAAGGTGTCGTTTCCCGAAGCGGTCGAACTTGTGGCGAAACGTGCAGGCATCGACATATCGAGGTTCACCGAAAAAAAAGGGAGGGAACCCGGCGAGGAGAGCTGGACCGAAACCCTGCGCTGGACGGCGAGGTATTACCATGGCATGCTTGAAAAAAAGGAGGGGGAGAAAGGAAATGCCTACCTGAAGGAAAAACGCGGCCTCAGCGAAAAAACCATCAGAAGCTTCGGGCTCGGCTATGCTCCCGAAGGGTGGGAACACCTGCTGGACGCCGCAGAAAAGGCCGGCATACCCAGGCAGCACCTGTGCGAACTGGGGCTGCTCAGCCACAACAGGCAGCGCAATTCCTGGTACGACACCTTCCGCAACCGGGTGATCTTTCCGATCTTCTCCGTTGGCGGCCAGGTTGTGGGATTCGGCGGCAGGACCCTTTCAAGCGATCCCCAGGCACCGAAATACCTGAACTCGCAGGAAAGCAGGATCTTCGAAAAATCGAAACTGCTCTACGGCATGCATGCCGCTAAAAACGATATCCGCCGCGAGGAAACGGCAATCCTTGTCGAGGGCTACATAGATGTCCTCGCCCTGCACCAGGCCGGCATCTGCAACGCGGTCGCATCGTGCGGCACCTCTCTGACGCAGCACCAGGCAAAAATCCTGCGCCGCTATGCGGCCGACGTGCTGTTCATCTACGATGCCGACCCTGCGGGGAAAAAATCCATGATGAGCGGCATCGACATCCTGCTTGCCGAGGGCATCACTCCATACGTGGTAACGCTTCCGGAAGGCGACGATCCCGACAGTTTCGTGAGCCGTGAAGGGAGGGAACAATTCCAGAACTATGCTGCACAAAACCGTAAACCCTTCCTCGACTTTCAGATCGGCATCTACCGGGAGGCCGGATACCTTGCGCGTACGGAGGACAAATCGAAAGTCGCCAGAAGGATCGTGCACTCACTGTCGCTCATTGCGGACCGTATCGCGCAGGAGCTTTACCTGCAGGAACTTTCCGAAAAACTCTCCATCAGCTTCCAGGCGCTGCAGGAAATACTGGGCGTCGAAAAGAGCCTGTCTGCACGGAGAAAAGCACCGGCCGAAGCCAGGCGGGAACCCATCGGGCAGCAGGCACGGCCCACGGAAATTTCCGTGCTTGAAAAAACCTTCCTGAAAGCGCTGCTCGAAAGCACCCGTTACGGAAACACCGTGCTCGACTTCGCGGCTTCGCACGAAGAGATGCTCGAGCTCCCCGGCAGGGAGGCGCAGGAGATTTTCAGCCACCTGATCCGCAGGTTCGGTGAAATTGCCACGGACCCTGACGAACGCATCGATATCTCGACCGAAATCGCGCTCTTCGAGAGCGAAGGGGCGAGAAATCTCGCTTCTTCGCTGCTGATGGAGCAGCCGGTCAGCGAACGATGGCTGGACAGGACCAATATCGATACCGAAAAAGCGCGCATATGCCTCACCATGTTCCTCGATGCGTTCAGGAACATCATCCTCGAACCCCTGCAGCGGGAAGAGAGCTCCATCAGGGAAAAAATCCGGAGGGAAACCGATACCGTCCATGAAATGGAACTGATGCAGGAAAAGAAAGTGCTCGACGAACGGATAAAAAAAACGGCGTCAGACCTTCAGCAGATGATCGACCACATCCTCAGCAGGAACTGAGCCCGCGATGACAAAATTTCCATTGTCCGGGAAAACCGCCCGCCCGAAAATAACGTCACCGGAACAATCTCTCAGGTTCCGGTTACCATGGCCCCTAAGGCAAACCGTGCATGCGGACGAAAAAGAGGCTGCATCAGCGTTCATGTTGATGCAGCCTCTCCAAAATCAGTTAAGCAGCGGAGTCCTGTAATTCTCAGACCGCGACATAGCCGTCGAGGGGATAGCGCAGGCAGAGCGACCTGACTTCCTCCCTGACTTCCCTGCAGACCGTTTCGATTTCCGGCTTGTCGGCAGACGAAATAACCCGGTCGATCAGTTCCGCGATAAAGACGCAGTCCTCTTCATTCATCCCCCTTGTCGTCATGGCCGGGGTACCGACGCGGATGCCGCTGGTCACGAAAGGAGACTTGTCGTCGAAAGGCACCATGTTCTTGTTGACGGTTATTCCCGCCGAATGCAGAAGATTTTCGGCAACCTTTCCGGTGACGTTCTTGTTGCGAAGGTCGAGCAGCATGAGGTGGTTTTTCGTTCCGCCACTCACGATATCATAACCCAGCCCGATGAATTTTTCACACATCTTTGCCGCGTTTGACCTGATCCGGACGGCATAATCCCTGAACTCGGGTTTCAGTGCCTCTCCGAACGCCACGGCTTTGGCCGCGATAATGTGCATGAGCGGGCCGCCCTGGATGCCGGGCATCACTTCCGCGTCCATCACTTCCGACATCATCTTGATGCGGGATCCGGTCCTGGTCTTGATGGTGATCCCCAGGGGGTTCTCGAAATCCTTGCCCATCATGATCATGCCGCCCCTCGGACCGCGAAGGGTCTTGTGGGTCGTGGTGGTGACGAAATGGCAGTGAGGCATGGGATCACCGAGAAGACCTGCAGCTATCAGGCCGGCAGGATGGGCGATATCCGCCATGAGCAGGGCGCCGACCTTGTCGGCGATAGCCCTGAACGCCTTCAGGTCGAAACCCTGGGAATAGGCGCTCGCACCGGTGATGATAAGCTTTGGCCGTACCGTAGTCGCCATCTCCTCGACCTTGTTCATGTCGATGCAGCCGGTCTCGCGATCGACCCCATAGGAGTGGGCATCGAAAAGCTGTCCGGAGAAGTTCACCGGGCTGCCGTGGGTCAGATGGCCTCCATGCGAAAGGTCGAGGCCCATGATGGGGTCGCCCGGCTTCAGCACCGAGAAAAGGACCGCCATGTTCGCGCTCGATCCGGAATGGGGCTGTACGTTGACATACTCGCAGTTGAAAAGCTTTTTGGCACGGTCGCGGGCAAGGTCCTCGGCAATATCGACATATTCGCAACCTCCGTAGTAACGCTTTCCGGGATAGCCTTCGGCGTACTTGTTGGTCATGACCGAACCTGCCGCCTGCATGACCGCAAGGCTGGTGAAATTCTCGGAAGCAATCAGCTCCAGCGTCTCGTTCTGCCTTCTCGCCTCACTGGCAATCGAATCAAAAACCTCTTTATCCTGCTTCTTGAGGATGTCGGTGTTCATTGTACTATCCTTTTCCTTGCGGAAGTTTACGGGTTGTTGTGTTTTTTCTTTAACTGTTCGTCTGCGAGCTGTTCGAAATAGTGGCTTTCGTTGCCGCATGAATGGCCTATCATATGGCCGAGCTTGTCGCGTTTCGTATCGAGATAGACCTGGTTGATGGGGTTCGGGGCGATCTCCAGCCCGATCCGTTCGACGATTTCGAGGCCGTAACCTTCAAGGCCGACAACTTTTTTCGGGTTGTTGGTCAGCAGCTTCATCTTCCTGACCCCGAGGTCCTGAAGTATCTGCGCTCCGATGCCATAATCCCTCAGGTCGGCCTTGAAGCCGAGCTTTTCGTTAGCTTCGACCGTATCGAGGCCCTCGTCCTGGAGGTTGTATGCCTTGAGCTTGTTGATGAGCCCGATACCCCGTCCTTCCTGCATGAGGTAGACCAGGACTCCGCGGCCCTCCTTTTCTATCATGGAAAGCGCCGAAGCGAGCTGGTTGCCGCAGTCGCAGCGCAATGACGCGAACGTGTCGCCGGTCGCGCATTGCGAGTGCACCCTGACGAGCACCGGTTCGCCGGTGGAGACATCCCCCTTGACGAACGCGATATGGTTATGCTGATCGGTAAACGATTCATAGGCGATCAGCCTGAACTCGCCGTAAACGGTCGGCAGCCTCGACTCCACTGCACGGTGCACGAGCTTGTTTCGCTGCATCTGGTAAGCGACGAGGGATTTGATGGTAATGAGCCTGAGACCGAATTTTTCCTTCAGCTTGATCAGTTCGGGCAGCCTGGCCATGCTGCCGTCGTCATGCAGGATTTCGCAGAGCAGGCCGACCGGCGTGAAACCCGCAAGCCGGGCAAGATCGACCGCAGCTTCGGTATGGCCGACGCGCCTGAGCACGCCGCCGTCCATCGCCCGCAAGGGGAAAATGTGGCCGGGACGTGAAAAGTCGTCGGCTTTCGTCTGCGGATCCCCAAGCATCTTTATGGTCATGGTCCGGTCATAGACGGATATGCCTGTCGTCACGCCTTCGGCGATGGCATCGACCGAAACCGTGAAATTCGTTTCATGCTGGGACGTGTTCCTCTGCACCATCGGATCGAGCTGAAGCTCCTTCGCCCTTGCCATGGTTACAGCAACGCAGAGCAGACCGCGCGCTTCCTTCGTGATGAAGTTCACCATGTCGGTCGACACCATCTCCGCCGCGGCAATGAAATCGCCTTCGTCCTCACGGTCTTCATCGTCGATGACAATCACCAGTTTTCCGGCCCTGATATCCTCGAGAGCCAACTCGATACTGTCGAAATACTTTTTATCCATACCCTTCGCCATGTTATTTCGCAACCGATATTACATGATAAAATTGTAATCAAATGTAACAAAAATTCCCCATCGTTTCTTTCCCGTCAGAACGTACCTTCCTGAGAATTTTCAACGGTACTTTTTTTCATTCCGGACGCTGCATGAAAAACCCTCCATCCCCGTTCAGGTAGCATCCCGGATAAAAGCCCGGAAAGAGGAAATGAGGCAGGGACGGCAGCTTTGAGAAGCACCTCCTTTTTTGTATAATGCTCCGGTTTTTTTATGACCGGGTGAATTGTTACTTTCCACAAAGCTGTATCCTGACGTTATCCAATTCTATCGCGACTGCATGACCACTCAAGCTTCCGACCTTTCACAGGAGGTTCACAACCTTACCCTGGCATTTCCGAAAGAAAAGCTGCTCAAGGCAAAACAATACGGCTTTTCCGATTTTCAGCTCGCCAATATCTTCAAGACTTCCGAACCGGCCATACGTGCCCTCAGAAAGCATTACGGCATCGAATCCGTCTTCAAGACCGTCGATACCTGCGCCGCCGAGTTCGATGCGAAAACGCCATACCATTATTCCACCTACGGTGAAGAAAACGAATCGGTTTCCACCGGCCGCAGGAAAGTCATCATCCTCGGCGGCGGCCCCAACCGCATCGGCCAGGGCATCGAGTTCGACTACTGCTGCGTGCAGGCGGTCTTTGCACTCAAGGAGGCCGGCTATGAAACCATCATGGTCAACTGCAACCCCGAAACCGTCTCGACCGACTACGACATAGCCGACAAGCTCTACTTCGAACCGCTGACCATAGAAGACACCCTTCGCATCATCGAGCACGAGAAACCTCTCGGCGTCATCGTCAGCTTCGGCGGCCAGACCCCGCTGAAACTTTCCACGAAACTCCACGAGGCGGGCGTCACCATCCTTGGCACGTCATCCAGAGGCATCGACCTGGCAGAAGACCGCAAAAAGTTCGGTGCGCTCCTCGAAGAGCTCGCCATTCCGCATCCCGACTACGGGACCGCGATCAGTTTCGAGGAAGCCCAGGCGATCACCCGCCGGATCGGTTACCCCGCACTTGTCAGACCAAGTTACGTCCTTGGCGGCAGAGCGATGAAAATCATCTACAATGACGACTCCCTCAGGGAGTATGTCGACCAGGCGCTCTTCATCTCTGAAAAATATCCGCTGCTGATAGACCGCTTCCTGGAAACAGCCGTAGAATTCGACATCGACGCCATCGCTGACAGCACCGACTGCGTCATCAGCGGCATCATGCAGCATGTCGAGGCGGCCGGCATCCACAGCGGCGATTCGACATCCATACTGCCCTACCACAACATCAGCCCGAAGGCGATCGCCTCCATGAAGGATTATACCCGGAAGCTTGCCGCGAGCCTCGAGGTTGTGGGGTTGATGAATGTCCAGTATGCCGTCCAGAACGAAACCGTCTACGTCATAGAAGTTAACCCGAGGGCAAGCCGGACCGTGCCTTTCGTCGGCAAGGCCACGGCCATTCCCGTCGTGAAGATCGCAACCCGCGTCATGCTCGGCGAAAAGCTGAGCGACCTCAGGAAAGAGTACGACCTGAAAGACTGCGACGAGCTCGGCATGAAACACATGGCAATCAAGGAACCGGTCTTCCCGTTCTCGAAATTCGTCAAATCGGGCGTCTATCTCGGTCCCGAAATGCGCTCGACCGGCGAAGCGATGAGCCTTGCCAACGACTTTCCCGAAGCCTTCGCCAAGGCATACCAGGCCGCAAACATGGAGCTGCCGCTTTCAGGCACGGTGTTTATCAGCGTCAACGACCAGGACAAGAACCCCAGAATCATCGCCATCGCGAAAGCCCTTTTCCGCATGGATTTCGACCTGATCGGCACGGCCGGAACCCACCGGTTCCTGACCGAAAACGGCATCGAGTGCAAAAAAGTCTTCAAGGTAGGCGAGGAAGGAAGGCCGAACATCTTCGATATCATCAAGCACGGCAAGATCGATTTCGTGATCAACACGCCGAGGGGCGAAAAGGCGCTGCACGACGAGGAAGCCATCGGGGCGGCATCGGTGCTGAGCAACGTGCCTTTCGTAACCACCATCGAGGCTGCCGAGGCATCGGTCCAGGCGATCGACTGCATCCGTCACCAGGAGTTCGGGGTGAAAAGCCTCCAGGAGTACTCCGCATACCGCAAAAGCTGAGCCGGGAGGCCTTTCCCTTCACGGCTTCAGGGTAACGGCGGCAAACAGGCCGACAAGAAAATTCCTCGCAGCAAGGTAAATATCCGGGTCCGAGCTCTCCCTCGGACCCGCGATGTTGAGCACCTCAACCGAATGTTTTTCCAGCCATTGCAGCACGTCGCCCTCTGCGGAGCGTGTATCCGGATTGACGACAAGGAAAGGTTTCCCTGCTTCCGCAAGGCAGCGCAGGGTATAGCGCGTTCCGCCCCTGATCCCCTTGCGCACCAGCAGCAGCGTGCCGTCCGAATCCCTGACGTTCCAGGATGTACGCTGCCGGTATTCTTTCCGTGGCGTTTCGTTCAGCCGGTACCGGTCCGGTATGGGTCCATCCTCGGCCCTGCGCCCCCTGGGGCACCACCCGCCATGCGGGAACCCTGAAGCGAGAGCCGCATCGAGAGCCGCACGGTCGGCTCCGGTCTGTCCGCCGGATACGATTTTTCTCAACATGGTTTCAATATCGAAAATATGGGCGCCGAAGGCGAACTGACGGAAAATGCCTTCCGGATGATATATTCAACAAGGACCGGAGGTGTTCCATGCCTGACGGCGATACTCCCCCGGCGGTAATGACTGCAACCAAAATGTACCCACAATGTCTTCCACTCATCAGCAGCACCTCGAAGAATCGATAAAACTCGAACTGAACCTGGCAAACCTCTACACCTTCTTCAACGACAATTTCCCCGAAGACGAGGATTTCTGGTGGCAGCTCGCCATGGAAGAACGGGGCCACGCCGCACTGCTGCAGCAGGAAAAAAAACAGCCGCAGCCACTGCAGTTCTTTCCGGAAAACCTGCTTGCCGGAAACCTCCAGACCCTCTTCGAAGCAAACGAAAGGGTGTCGGCACTGATCGCGTCCTTCACGGAAAAGCTTCCGTCGAGGTTTGCAGCGTTCTCGTCGGCACTCGAAATGGAGCTTTCCGCCGGCGAATCCCATTTCCAGGAGTTTCTCGACAGCCCGGACAGTTCCTATTCGGCCAACCTTTTCAAGCAGCTGAACCAGCAGGACCGCGACCATGCCGAAAGGATACGCAGCTACATGAAAGAGAACAATATCCGGGACTGAAACGAATAACCCCTATCCGGCGTTCAATATGATTATAACTGCATGCTATTCAACAAGGTAGCCTTCAACTTCAAAAACCACCGACATGTTGGGTAAAAAACTACAGAAAGCGTTCAACGATCAGATCAATCAGGAGTTTTCCTCCTCGTACCTTTATCTTTCGATGGCTGCATACGCCGAATCCATGAACCTTCCCGGTTTCGCAAACTGGCTCAGGCTGCAGACCGCAGAAGAGAAGGGGCATGCGATGAAATTGTACAAATATGTTGTCGAACGCGGCGGCAGGGTTGAACTGCAGGCAATCGGACAGCCGCCCGTCGATTTCAAGTCCCCCATTGTCCTGTTCGAGGAAGTACTGAAGCATGAAAGGAAAATAACGGCTCTGATCAACAAACTTTATGAAACGGCGCTTGAAGAGAAGGATTATGCTTCACAGGTACTTCTGCACTGGTTCATCGAAGAGCAGGTTGAGGAAGAAGCCGCTGCAAACGAGATACTTGAAACGCTGAAAATGGCCGGAGAAAAAGGACAGGCACTGATCATGATGGACCGCCAGCTCGCACGCAGAGGGCAGGGCTGAGGGCTGCAACATGCAGAAGCTGCCGGCGGGAGGTTCCAGAACAGAAATCCGGAATCTCCCGCCATTTTCATTTTATTTTTCGGCGAGCAGCTCGAATTTCCGGGTAAACCTTCCTTTTCCCGTAATTTCAATCCTGCCGTACCTGCGCACATCATAGCGGAAACTGCCGCCATTGACAAACGGTATACCATCGACGGCGTAAGTCTGGAAGCGGTGGAAATGGCCATGCAGGACGATATCCGCATGCATCAGTTTCATCATTTCCAGAAACCCCTCGCGATTTTTCAGCTCCATGGTCCAGTCGAACGCCTGGTCGATGAGTGCGTCCGTACCGTAAACCTTGTAGGCGTGATGGCACAGCCCGATGACGAAAGAGTCCTTCAGCGCATCCAGCACATCCGGCTTCGCAAGGGCACGAAGCTGTCCTGCTGAAATTTCGCCCCTCGCCCCGAGAGGATTTTCCGCCGGAAACCAGGGATAAACCGAGTTGAGCGCCACAATGGCGACTGAAACTGATGGAAAGTTCAGGACCTTGATGAAGGGAAACGATGGCGTGGTGCCGCTTCCGTCCGTGATCAGCTCGCGGAAAAAGTTGCAGAACTCCCACAGCCTCTTCTGAAAAAACATCATCTTGAGACCCGCGAACGGGTTCAATGCATTATAGAACCGCATCTCTTCCTCGAGGTTGATCAGGTCGTGGTTCCCCGCTACGACCGTAACCTTCTCGCAATGATAGAGCCCGTGCTTTTCGAGCCTGTCTCTGACGATTTTCCAGTCGGCAGGACTGGCGCTGTTGCTGAGGTCCCCCGAAATGACGATATGGTCGAAACCTTCGGCTGTAAAATGGGCAAGGATACGGTCGAGGGCCGAAATCTGGCGCCTGTCGGACCATCCCGACAGGTGAAGGTCGGACAGATGCGCTATTTTTACAGTCCCTGCGTTCAAATCTTCAATGGTTGTGGTTTTCGTTAACTAAAACAGTACATTATGCCAATTCAATATTGTGCAATTTTTATCTGAAAACCTGTTATAACCTGAAAAACGGCTTCTGATCAACGGAATGTCTCAAAGCATTCACCACTTCAATCGAATTATGCAAAAAAAAATAATTTCCCTTAAAGAACTCACGAAAAATCTGTGGTGGTCATGGGACACCGAAGCGAAACAGATTTTCGAGGAACTCTCCCCCCTGCTCTGGGAAAGAAACAACCACAATCCTGTCGAGCTCCTGCGCCATATCTCCAATGATGAGCTTGCCGCCCGCTGCCATTGCAAATACAGAGGCAAAATCGAACAGGTTCATGAACGATTTACCCGCTATATCAATGAAACAGATACATGGGCGGCACGGAACGCTCCCGAACTCGTCAAAAACCCCGTCGCCTATTTCAGCGCGGAATTCGGCATCCATGAAAGCGTGAGGATCTACTCCGGAGGCCTCGGCGTCCTGGCCGGCGACCACCTCAAGTCGGCAAGCGACCTCGGCATCAATTTCGTGGGCATCACCCTCTTTTACAAGGAAGGGTATTTCAGACAGTACCTCAACCACGACGGATGGCAGATGGAGGATTATCCGCTCCAGTATCCGGAAAGCCTTCCTATCGAAAAAGTCACCGGTCCCGACGGCAAAGACCTGATCATCTCGGTAAACATCGCGCAGAGCGAGGTCCTCGCGCAGGCATGGAGCCTCAAGGTGGGACGGGCGACCCTTTACCTGCTCGACACAAACATTCCCGCGAACGAATCGCATTACCGGAACATCTGCTGCAGGGTATACGGCGGCGACCAGAACATGCGCATCAACCAGGAGATACTCCTCGGTATCGGCGGCGTGAAGCTGCTCCAGAAACTGGGAATCAAGCCTGCAGTCTACCACATGAACGAAGGGCACTCGGCATTCCTGACCCTCGAACTGCTTTCGAACGAACTCGCCAAAGGACTGACGATGGAACAGGCGATGGAAAGCGTCCGCTCCCGTTGCGTGTTCACCACGCATACCCCTGTTCCTGCAGGGCACGACCGCTTCTCGCGCGACATGATGAACTACACGTTCGACAAATACCTCACGCGCATAGGAATGAGCCTCGATGAACTGATGAAATTCGGCTCAGAAGACCCGTCAAACCTCAACGGGCTCTTCACCATGACCGTGCTGGCACTGAAACTGTCGCGCGCGGCAAACGGGGTCTCGAAACTCCACGGAGAGGTTTCGAGGGCAATGTGGCAGCACCTCTATCCGGGCCTTTCGGTCTCGGATGTGCCCATCGGCCATATCACGAACGGTGTGCACGCAAGCAGCTGGTCATGCGGTTATACCGATTCATTCTGGAGGACCTACACGGAAAGTGTAGACGAAATGACCTCCTCGCGTGATGCTGCCGAAGAGGTACTCGCCAAAGTCTCGGATGCGGAGATCTGGTCGCTGCGCTACAGCCTCAAGCGGAACCTGATCGATTTCATCTACCGTTACCTGGCCAACCAGCTCTACCACCAGCATGCGCACCCGCTTTACAGCGAATACGATACACCTCATTCGGAAAAAAATGCCCTCTCGCCCGATATCCTCACAATCGGGTTCGCCCGCAGGTTCGCCACCTACAAGCGCGCGCCGCTGATCTTCAGGGACCTCGACCGCCTGAACAGGATCATCAACAATCCGAAAAGGCCGCTGCAGATCATTTTTGCCGGAAAGGCCCATCCGCACGATGACGCGGGAAAGGAATACATCCGCCAGATTATCGAATTTTCCCGCAGGCCCCAGTTCAACGGGAAAATCATTTTCCTTGAGAACTACAACCTCGGCGTGGCGAAACGGATGGTTTCAGGCGTCGATGTCTGGCTCAACACGCCGATACGCCCCATGGAAGCAAGCGGCACATCCGGCGAGAAAACCGTGCTTCACGGCGGCCTCAATTTCAGCGTACTCGACGGATGGTGGCCGGAAGCATACAACGGCGACAACGGATGGGCCATCAGCCATGGCGAGATGTTCCAGAACCATGAGGAACAGGACCGTTTCGACGCGGAAAACCTCTACACCGTGCTTGAAAACCAGATCATCCCCACATACTATGACCGGGACGAATTCAACATTCCGGTCAAGTGGATCAGAAAAATCCGGAACGCCATTGCGACCATAGCTCCCGAATACAATACCCACAGGATGGTGCGCGATTACGCGACGCTTTACTATCAGCAGAACAGGAAAAGCTGAAGATGAGCCAGCAAGGAACAGAAGCCTCCGGAACCTGTACGTCGGTCTCACTCGGAAGGGGCCTCGAACTGAAATCCCCGGTGCTTCTCGCATCGGGGACGGTATCGTACGGCGAGGAGCTCAGCTCCCTCTGCGACCTCTCCAGGCTGGGGGGGATCGTGACGAAAGCCATCTCGGTCGAGCCTCGCGCAGGCAATCCGCCCAGGCGCATAGCAGAAACGCCGTCGGGCATGATCAATGCCATCGGCCTTGCAAACGTAGGGCTCGACCGGTTCATCTCCGACAAGATGCCCTTTCTCAGAACCCTCGGTACCGCAGTAATCGTCAATATCGCCGGACGATCCATTGACGACTACTGCGAAGTGGTCTCGAGGCTCGACAGGGAAGAAGGGATCGACGCTTACGAAATAAACCTCTCCTGCCCAAACGTCAAGGGAGAGTGCATGATCATGGGCGTCAGCAGCGAAGCCACCTCGGAAATCGTCTCGAAGCTTCGCGGCATCACAGGTCGCCACCTGATGATCAAGCTCACTCCGAACGTCACTTCCATCGGGAACATCGCCCGGGCAGCCGAAGAGGCCGGTGCGGACTCGCTCTCCCTCATCAATACGGTCGTCGGCATGGCGGTGAACTGGAAAACACGCAGGCCGCTCCTGAAAAACGTCACGGGTGGACTTTCCGGGCCGGCCATCAAGCCGATCGCCCTCGCGAAGGTATGGGAAGTCTACAACAGCGTGAGCATTCCCCTGGTCGGCATGGGAGGCATCGCCGGGTTCGAAGACGCGATGGAGTTCCTGCTTGTCGGCGCCAAAGCCGTCCAGATCGGCACCATGAATTTCGTCTATCCCGACATCGGCGAAAAAGTCGCCGCCGCACTGCAGGATTACTTTTCCACGCCCGGAGCCCCTTCGCTCGAACAGTACTGCGGAAGCCTCGCAATCTCATGAGCCGTCATCGCCGCTCACGCCTTCGTTTCCAGCCTTCACCTGAAGGGTGACCTTTTCAGGCGGCCACGAGGGCGCAGGGTTCCGGTTTCGAAAGTTTTTGCTATCTTTGGGCCGCGAACAACCTAAAACAAGGGCACCTCTATTTATTGTCGTGAGAAGCACGAGTGCAAAGCGGACGGAGCGGAGAAACCGGAGTGTACACGGAGTACATGAGGATTTCGAGCACCGTACAACGCAGCACCAGGGCTTTGGAACAAATAAAAAGAGGTGCCCACAAGAAAAACTAAACTGTACGAACCATGCGTATTGGAATCGGAATCGACGTTCACCCTTTTGCAGAAGGCCGGAAACTGGTTATCGGAGGTGTGCAGATCCCCGGCGGCAAGGGGCTTGACGGCCACAGCGATGCCGATGTCCTCCTGCATGCCGTCAGCGATGCGCTCCTTGGTGCGGCGGCCCTCGGCGACATCGGGCTCCATTTCCCGAACACGAGCGCGGCTTTCAAGGATATCGACAGCATGATCCTCCTGAAACAGGTCGGGAAGCTGCTCGAAAAGCACGGCTACGCTACGGTGAACGTCGATGCCATGCTCCTGCTCGAAGCTCCGAAAATAGCTCCTTACATCCAGGAAATGCGCAAAAACATCGCGCGCTGCCTCGGCGTCGAAACCGAAGCGGTCTCCGTCAAGGCCACCACCAACGAAAAGCTGGGATATATCGGACGTGAAGAGGGTGCGGCCGCCCATGCCGTCTGCATCATCCGTAAGCTCTAACCGCCCACCTCGCCCCGGAGTATCCTGACGGGCAGGTATCTCGTCGCTTTCCTTGCCGGGTTCAGCGACGAGATGACGGAAATGAGGATGCCGAATCCGATGACGATCAGGTGCGCGTCAAGCGTTTCTATCAGGTTGATCCGGTCGCTCTTCAGCACCCCCGCTGTGCTTGCCACGAACCGGATCGAGGAGACGAAGTGGCAGATCACATGGCCGACCGGACTGCCGAACAGCACGCCGATCACACCGATCATGAACCCCTCGAGCATGAAAATTCTCGTGATGCTGCCCCGCTGCACTCCCATGGAGCGAAGGATTGCGATATCCTTCACCTTCTGAAGGACCACGGTCGTCATGACCGACGACACGCCAAGCCCTGCAACGATAAACACGAACCCCACCAGGACCAGCGTGATCACGGCGTTGCGGTTGTAGAACTCGATGACGTTGCGGTTGGTCTCGTCCCAGCTTTCGCTGACGTAGCCGCTCATTTCCTGCACCTTCAGGGCGGTTTCGCGGGCACGTTCGACGTGTGAGGTCCTCAGGCCGATGCCGCTGACCGAGTTGGCGACGATATCCTCCATTTTCTGGGCAAGCGCGAGGTTCACGTAAGCCTCACGCTCGTCCTTGGCATTGAAACCGCTGCTGAAACGCCCGACGACCGTCACCGGAAACTCCTCGCTTTTCTGGGTCACCAGCACGATCCGGTCGCGGTACCCGGCCCTGAGCTTTTTTGCCAGCAGGTCACCGAGCACGATGCCGTTCGAGGTATAGGCAAGCTCGTCGAGCGCGTTTTTATCGAGAAGGTTTTTTTTCAGTCCCGCGATATTCGCTTCGAGCGCGGGGGTGACCCCCCGGACCTGGCAGGGCGTGACACGGGTCCTGTTCCTGGCGATCACCTTGCTGACCACGAAGGGAGAAATGCTCTGCAGTTCGTCCAGCTGGCGGATGCTTTCCACGACGCCGCTATAGTTCTTGATGAGGTCCTTCTTGTCAGGCGTGACGTTCTTCGTCACCATCGAGACAGTACCCGCCTGTCTTGCGGCGAGGTTGTCGGGCACGAGCGGCACGACGCGTTCAGCCTTGACCAGGACATGGGGTGAAGTATCTATGACTTTCGCAATGACGTTGGCCGAGGACCCCCTCGCAACGGCAATCGTTGTCACCAGCATGGCCGAACCGACAGCCACACCGAGCGCAGTCAGGAAAGTCTGTCGTTTTCTCTCGCGGAGGTGAATAAAGGCGAACCTCGCCTCATCCATGTAATTCATTGAAAAAAAGGCAGTTCAGGAATTAAAAAAACACCCGGCACCATATGGGTTCACAGACATTTTACAGAGCGCCGATGAAAAATCACACAAATACTCTATCTTGATTCCCGTGAAGCGGAAAACTTTTATTTTCCTGCAAATAAACAAATTCGGCCATTAAAAACTAACCAGTGCATCGAAGGAGAGCGGAACCGTGAAAAAAATTGGCATCCTTACCAGCGGCGGAGACTGCGGCGGACTCAACGCCGTCCTTAAAGGAGCCGCATTGATGGCCCTTTCGAAAGGGCTAGAACTCTACATCATCCCGAACGGTTATGCCGGGCTGTACAACCTGCTCGACCAGGAACACATCGTCAGGCTCAACCCGGCAAGGCTCGACCGTTTCGACGCAAATTTCGCAGGCTCCGAAGCGGGCCATTCAAGGGTCAAGATCAAGGCGATCAGCAACCCTGAAAAATACAGCCGCATCAAGGCGGGCATGAAAAAATTCGAGCTTGACGCGCTGATCATCAGCGGTGGAGACGACTCCGGCAGCGTCATGGTCGATCTGAACCAGAACGGCATCCAGTGCATCCACTGCCCCAAGACTATGGACCTCGACCTGCAGACCTACTCGGTAGGAGGCGACTCGACCGTCAACCGCATCGCGCAGTTCGTCCATGACCTCAAAACGACCGGCAAGACCCACAACAGGGTCCTCGTCACCGAAGTGTTCGGCCGTTATGCCGGCCATACCGCTTTCCGCAGCGGCATCGCGGCGGAAGCCGACTGCATCCTCATTCCGGAAATCCCGGCCAACTGGGATGTCGTCTACGAACACCTGAAAGAGCGTTTCACCCGCAGGATCAGGGAGAGCGATGTGCATAGCGGCACCTACACCATCGTCGTCGCCGAAGGTCTCAAGAATGCCGACGGCAGCGATATCGTGGACGAATCCGCCGGTATCGACGCTTTCGGTCACAAAAAGCTCGCCGGTGCAGGCAAATACACCTGCCAGCAGATCCAGAAAAGGATGAAAGCCGACCCGTCGATGCCGCTGTTCATGAAAGAGACCGGCATGTTCGTCGAAGGGATCTATGAAATACCGGAAGTGCGTGAAATCCACCCAGGGCACCTGGTGCGCGCAGGAAACTCTTCGGCCTACGATATCAATTTCGGTTTCGAGGCCGGTAGTGCCGCCGTACTGCTGCTCCTCGAAGGCAAGACCGGAGTGACCGTCTCCAAGGTCAAGGGCCGCAAGATCGAGTATATCGAATCAGGAAAGGCGATCGCCCAGCGCTATGTGGACCTCGACCATGTAGCGATCTACGAATCGATGGGAATCTGCTTCGGCCGCGTCCCGGCTGCCTACGAACCGATACTCCGCGAAGTGGACGGCATCTACGAAAGGATCTACTGAGCACTCCGCTGACGGCGGCCCTGCGGAATTCATGCGGGGCTGCCGCCTGCGACTGAAAACGCACACATTTCCCCTCCCGCAGGAACTCCCGCTTGTACCCTATGGACGAAGGGCTGACTCGATGCAGAGGAGAGAAAATCTCCCCGATACCCTTTAAAAAAATTCAAAACAGTATATCTTGTCAGTTTATACCGGTAATGCAACAAGAAACAACACCATGAACAAGTCTGCCAAAATCTGGATGAACGGCGAGCTCGTCGACTGGAATGACGCGAAAATCCATGTCATGTCGCACGCTGTCCATTACGGCTCCACCACTTTCGAAGGCATCCGCTGCTACGAAACCCTGAAAGGCTCAGCACTCCTCTTTCTCGACGAACACATCAGGCGCCTCAGGGACTCTTCGAAAATCTACCGCATTGAAATCCCGTTTTCCGAAAAAGAGCTGAAAGATGCCGTGATCAGCACCATACATGCTAACGCCCATAAATCCTGCTATGTCCGCCCGATCGTTTTCCGCGGCCTGGGAGCATTCGGCGTCAACCCTCACCGCGCATCCATTGAAACGGCAATCGCGACGTGGGAATGGGGCACCTACCTCGGCGAGGATGTCCTCGAAACAGGTGTCGATGTCCGTGTCTCCTCATGGTATCGCCCGGCACCCAACACCATGCCTTCATGGGCGAAAGCAGGCGGAAATTACCTGAACTCGCAGCTCATCAAGATGGAAGCGCTTTCAGAAGGATATGCCGAGGGACTTGCGCTCGATATCAACGGACTTGTCGCCGAAGGCAGCGGTGAAAATATTTTCGTTATCCGCGACGGCGTCATCTACACCCCGATGCCGGCACAGTCAATCCTGCCGGGCATCACCCGCAACGCGGTCATGCATATCGCACGGGAGCTCGGCTACCAGGTCCAGGAAACCATGATACCCCGCGAAGCGCTTTACGTCGCCGACGAGATTTTCCTCACCGGGACCGCTGCGGAAATCACCCCGGTCAGAAGCGTCGACAAATACCCGGTCGGCAGCGAAAAACGCGGACCGATCACCGAAGCCCTGCAGCACCACTACCTGAAGATCGTCCAGACCGGGGAAGACCCGTACAACTGGCTGACCTTCATCTGATCAATGCGGGAGGGGCATGAGCTGGGACAACATCATCGGCCAGAAACAGCAGGTACGGGTCCTTGAAAAGGCCCTCGAAACCGGACGTTTCGCTCATGCCTACCTCTTTGCCGGACCTGAAGGCTCCGGCAAGGAGTCGGTCGCGTTTGAAATCGCGGCAATCCTCAACTGCCGGAACCGCGCAGGCATCCCGGACGGGGGTGCTTGCGGGACCTGCCCCGACTGCCGCAAGGTCAGGGAATTCATGCACGGCAACGTCGAATATATTTTTCCCGTTGAATCGGCCCTGCTCGACACCGGGGAATCCGGTGGCAAGGAAAACAAGCGGTTCTCCGAAGCGAGGGAACGGTACGACGCCCTCCTCGAAGAGAAAAAGCTGAACCCCTACTTCTCGCCCGCCATGGAACGGTCCATGGGCATCCTGACGGAACAGGTGCTTGCGCTCCAGCACAAGGCATCATTCATGCCTGAAACCGGCGACAGAAAAATTTTCATCATCTCCCAGGCTGAAAGGCTCCATCCTTCAGCCGCGAACAAGCTTCTCAAGTTGCTTGAAGAGGCCCCGCCCCATATCGTATTCATCCTGGTCTCGTCGAGGCCGGAAATGCTGCTGCCCACTATCCGTTCCCGCTGCCAGGCCCTCTGGTTCTCCCGCGTACCGACCGGCGACCTCCGTTCGTGGCTCGAAAAAAAACGCCCGGAAATCGTCGATCCAGAGCTCAGTTTTATCGTGAATTTTTCCCGCGGCAACCTACGACTGGCCTGGGAGCTCATCAACAGCCGTGGCGGCTCAGGGGAAGAAACACCGACAATCGCGATCCGGAACCAGGCGCTCGACTACCTGCGCAGGCTCCTGATGCCCGGCAAGTTCCACGAAGCGCTCGCCATGTGCGAACAGCATGCGAAAAACCTCTCGCGCAGCGAACTCACCCTCTTCCTCGCCTCGCTGCTTCTGTTCTTCCAGGACGTTAACCACCGTCTGATCGATCCCCGTTTCCGGATACTGAACAACCCCGACATCACCGAATCGGTAGACCGGTTCGCAAAAAACTTCGCAACACCTGACTTCCTGCGGATTTCGAAGATCACTGAAGATGCCATTCGGTCGCTGGAACGCAACGCAAATCCCCTGCTCGTCATGACGGCCTTCACGACCGGGCTCAGACCTCTTTTCATCCGGGCGTAAACCGTTACTCTCCGGCCGGACCGGGAAGCGCGGTTGTCGTGTCGAGCCAGTCGAGGTAGCCGGGCAAGCCGCCGGAAATGGGAAGCATGATGATTTCCGGGACGTCGTATGGATGGTACTCCCTGATGTAGGATTCGAGCGCGCCGTAGCGGGCGGCGGTTGTCTTGATGTGCATCGCGACCTCGTCCTCCCGCTGCAGGGCTCCCTCCCAGAGGAAAAAACTCCTGATATCCGTCATCTGCACACAGGCTGCAAGACGGTTCCCGAGAATCCCCTCCGCAAGGTTTTCCGCATCCTCCTTCGTGGGAAGCGTCGTTATCACCATGCAATAACTGCCCATGAGAACTTTTTTTAATATTTCTACAGCACGAGAAGTTCTTTGGGGAAACGCTGCAGCGGCACCGCCCCGCCTGGCCCAAGCACGACCGTATCCTCGATGCGCACCCCGAACTTGCCGGGCAGGTAGATGCCGGGCTCGATGGTGAACACCATGTCCTCCTGCAAAAGGTGCGTGCCGGTCCGGCTGATGCGCGGCGCTTCGTGCACTTCCAGGCCGACGCCATGTCCGAGCCCGTGGCCGAACTCGGCTCCATAACCCTTTCCGGAGATAAACTCCCGGACAAGGGCGTCCAGTTCAGAACCCATCATGCCGCACCGCGCCGACCGGACACCGAGCGACTGCGCTTCCTGCACCACGCGGTACACCTCACGGGCTTCGGCGGATATGCTGCCAAGCGCGACGGTCCTCGTCTGGTCCGAAGCGTAACCCTCCGCTACGCAACCGAAATCGAGTATGATGAACGAGCCGGAAACGAGCTTTTCATTCGTCGGCCTCGCATGGGGCATGGAGGAACGGCTGCCGCTGGCGACAATCGGGTCGAAAGCATCCTTTTCCGCGCCGAATTTCTTGTGCAGGTAGGATATTTCAGCCGCGATGTCAAGTTCGGAAACCGAAGGAGAAATCATCGGAAGCACGGATTCGAGGACTTTTTCGGTGATGTCGGCCGCTTTCCGCATCTTCTCGAGCTCGATGCCGTTCTTCTGCATCCTGAACTCGTCAAAGAAGGTATCAACGGGAATGACCCTCTGCCTGCCTTCGAGCAGGCTGATGAACCTGGCCGCTTCGTGCCAGGTGACGCTGTCTGCCTGCAGCGCGACGGTCTGGCCAAGCGGGTAGCGCCCCGAAGCAAGCTCGGCGGAAAAACCGGCATCGGAAACGACCGGTTCGGCAGCCTGCACCTCTTTTGCAGCCTGTTCGCGGTACCTGAAATCGGTGAAAAGCCAGCTCTTCTGCCGGGTCACCAGGAGGCGGGCATTCGATCCGCTGAAGCCGCAGAGCCAACGGACAACAGCAAGGTCGGTTACGATGAGCGCGTCGAGCGACATGCTCATCATTTTCTCAAGGACCTTCCTCCTTGACACTTCCCTCAGTGTTTTTTCCTGCTCCATCCACAAGCTCCGGGGTCCGGTTGACAAAAAAGATGCCCCGGCACACAGGGGGGGCACTTGAAATGCAACCATTTCTTCTTATCATTTACATTTACAAATATTCCTCTTCATTTGCGAACCATTTTTTTATGCCGCAGAAGGATTTGCTCCAGAAACTGCTTGACGGCGGACATTTCACCCAGGAAGAAATGGCGCTCTGCATGAACCGGATCATGGACGGAGTGTTCTCCGACGTGTTCATCGCAGCGCTGCTGGCTCTCCAGCAGAAAAACGGCATTACTTCAAGCGAAGCCGTGGGGGCCTGCCGGAGCCTTATGGAAAGGGCATCGATCATCGACCTCCATCCGAACGTCGTCGATACCTGCGGGACCGGAGGGGACCATGCCGGAACCTACAACATTTCAACGACCGCATCGATCATCGCGAACAGCGCCGGAATACCCGTCGCCAAGCATGGAAATCGCTCTGTCACGAGCAGTTGCGGAAGTGCCGACGTCCTCGAAGCACTCGGCTTCACCATCGACCTGCCCATGCCGGCCATGAAGGAGCTTTTCGACCGCACGGGTTTCGCCTTTCTGTTCGCGCCGCTCTACCATCCGTCTATGAAACAGGTTGCCCCCGTTCGCAAGGAACTGGGTATCAGAACCATCTTCAACATCCTTGGACCGCTCATCAACCCCGCAAGAACGAAACGCCAGCTCGTGGGCGTGTTCAACATGGACCTAATGGAGCTCTATGCCGAGGTCCTTCAGCAGACCGGCGTCCGCCATGCCATGATCGTCCATTCGATGACCGAGGAGGGCATCCCCCTCGACGAACCGAGCCTCAACGGCCCAACACATATCATTGAAATCTTCGGCGGCAACGTCATGCGCCACACGGTCTACCCGGAGCAGTTCGCACTTGAGCGGCATGCGCTCTCCGAAATCAAAGGGGGGGACAGGCATGAAAACGCCGCGATCATACGGAAAATCCTCGACGGAAGCGCTTCTCGGGCATATATCGACGCAGCGCTCTACACGTCGGCCATGGCATGTTACGTTTCCGGAAGGGCCGGATGCGTCGATGAGGGGTTCACCATGTCGATG
>CAIYPU010000144.1 GCA_903928225.1 uncultured Chlorobiaceae bacterium | reverse complement strand
CGGTAATAGTCGAGCGCCCCTGAACCCCTGCGGCTCTCGAGGAAGTGCCAACCCTCCTGAAATTCGCTGACAGGGCCCAGATCGTCCCGGGTCATATCGACAACCCGCCACTGCAAACCATTCGCATCATTCTTGCTGTCGAGGTCCACCGGGCAGAGATAGAGCTTCCCACGGGACCTGACCTTGATATTGCAATGGTAGTAAGTCCTGTCGTCTGTCTTACGATCGCAGTAATATTTATGGAGGGTTCCCGCAAGAACACCATAGCCATCCCTGAGAGACATGAATTGCAGTGCTTTTGGTGGCCGGGTTGCGACAATTGCTTGCTGAAAACAAGTTAAGCAACTCGTCAAACGATACAAAGCATGAATATATTCCGGAACCTTTGCAGCCGAAGCTCCGGTTCTTTCTTTCTGGGCACATCATCAAACCATCATCGGTAACCATACCAGGCGTGAACCCCTCCGAAACCCACCATCCGGCAATCGTCCTCCCGATGCCGGACATCGAAGCCATAAATACCGTAAGGCTTCTCGCAGTCGATATGGTTGAAAAGGCAAAATCGGGGCATCCCGGCCTCCCGCTCGGGGCCGCCGCCTTCGCCTGCATCCTGTTCACCAGGATCATGAACCACAGTCCCGCAAACCCCGGCTGGCTCAACAGAGACCGTTTCGTCCTCTCGGCAGGACACGGCTCCGCGCTGCTCTATGCGCTGCTGCACCTGACTGGCTACGATCTCGGGCTCGATGAGCTGAAGTCGTTCCGCCAGTTGCACAGCAGGACACCGGGGCATCCAGAATACGGACTGACACCGGGTGTGGAGACCACGACGGGCCCGCTCGGCCAGGGCATCGCCACCGCTGTCGGCATGGCGGCGGCGGAACGTCACGCGGCGGCGTTGCTCAACCGCGAAGGCTTCGACCTGATCGATCACTACACCTTCGTCATCTGCAGCGACGGCGACCTGATGGAGGGTGTGAGCGGTGAAGCCTCCTCACTTGCCGGGCGCATGAAGCTCGACAGGCTGATCTGCATCTACGACAGCAACGGCATTTCCATCGAAGGCCATACCTCCCTCACCTTCACCGAAAACGTCCGGGCCCGCTACGAAGCTTACGGATGGCACACGGACGAAGTCGACGGCAACGACACGGACGCTATTGAGCTGGCGGTGCTGCGGGCGAAAGCGGTCACGGACAGGCCGTCGCTCATCGTCGCCAGGACGATTATCGGCTTCGGGAGCCCCGGCAAACAGAACAGTGCATCGGCCCATGGCGAACCGCTCGGGCCTGAAGAGACCAGGCTCGTGAAAAGGGCTTTCGGATTCCCTGAAAACGAGGAGTTCTTCATACCTGCCGCCGTCAGGGATTATTTCGCCGGGGCAAGGGAAAAAGGCCTGCAACTCGAAACCTCCTGGAACACCTTGTGGAAAAGCTACAGGAGCCGCTTCCCGGAAATCGCGGAAAAACTCGGCAAAAGGCTCGCGCTGAACGACGAGTTCGATTGGGACAGCCTGCTGCCCGTATTCGCTCCTTCACTGAAAATGGCCACCCGGCAGGCTTCGAAAGAGACACTCGCCGGACTGAAGGCTTCAATACCATTCCTGGCGGGCGGATCGGCCGATCTCGGCCCCTCATGCGGCACGCTTATCGAGCCGAACACCGATTTCGGGCCTGAACACCCCGAGGGAGACAATTTCAGGTTCGGCATCCGCGAACATGCCATGGGCGCATTCATGAACGGCCTGGCCCTTTCGGGTATCATCATCCCCTACGGCGCAACCTTCCTCGTCTTTTCCGATTACCTGAAACCGGCGGTCAGGCTCGCCGCCCTGATGAAACTGCGCACGATCTTCCTTTTTTCGCACGACAGCATCGCTCTGGGCGAGGACGGGCCGACCCATCAGCCCGTTGAACACCTCGCCATGCTCAGGGCAATTCCCGGCCTCACGGTCATCCGTCCTGCCGACGCGAACGAAACGGCCGCGGCATGGAAAGCGGCCATCCTTCGCACAGGCCCGACCGCCATCGTCCTTTCCCGGCAGGTCCTGCCGGTGCTCGATCAGTCCCGGTTCCCGTCACACGAAGGGCTGCCAAAAGGCGCTTACGTCCTGCGCGACTGGCCGGACAGGGCCACGCCGGGCATCCGCAGGGTCCTCGTCATCGCGAGCGGCGCAGAAGTCCATCTGGCACTCGATACCGCCCTGATGCTCGGTCGTGAGGGTATCGCAGCTCGGGTCGTCTCGATGCCTTCAACAGAGCTGTTCGAAGAACAGCCCGAAACGTACCGGAACGCAATCCTGCCTCCGGATATGAGAGATCGCGTGGTCATCGAGGCGGCATCGCCATTCGGCTGGCACAGGTATGCGGGGACTGGCGGCCTGATTTTCGGCATCGATCGTTTCGGCACATCCGCGCCCGGCAGCGCCGCACTGAGGGAGTACGGGTTCACAGCGGAGCACATAGCCGACGGCATCAGGAACATGCTCGCGGGATCATGACGGCGGATCAGCAAAGCTCCTGCCGGACCGAGTATGCCTGCGGCAGCGAAGAGTCGATGGTGCATGAAGCCGCTGCGGCTGTTATTGCCACTGCCTGCAACGCGGTTAAGGAAAAGGGTTCCTTTTCCCTGGCTCTTTCCGGCGGCTCGTCGCCGCGGCCGCTCTTCCGGCAGATCGCCCAGGGCGTGGAAAAAAAGCTGTTCGCCCGATATGCTTCGCCGTCCTCGTTCCGGGATGCAGCAAATCCCGAAACCGGAACCGTCCGAATGCCGTGGGATAACACCTCGTTGTTCTGGACCGACGAACGGTGCGTACCCGCGATGGACCACAGAAGCAATTACAGGATGGCGAAAGCGTCGCTCTTCTGCGCAGGCGGCCCGGTTGAACGGAACATTCACCGCATGCCTGCCGGCGATCTACCTCCAGATGAAGCGGCAAGAGTGTATGAATCGACGCTCAGGGAATATTTCCGCGAGGAAAACGGAAATCTCTCCGGGGGCTATCCGGTTTTTGACCTCGTCATGCTCGGCATGGGCGGGGACGGGCATACCGCTTCCCTCTTCCCGGGCGACACCCTTGCGCTTGCCGAAACCCAACGCTGGGTGGCCGCTGTCGTACCTCCGCTGCATGCCACCCCACCGGTAGCCCGGCTGACGCTCTCCCTGCCAGTCATCAATCATGCAGGCAGCGTGCTTTTTTATATTTCAGGCAATGAAAAAGCTGCGATAGCGGAAAACATCATCTCCGGAAAAGAAAAAAACCTCCCGGCAAGCCTCGTCAGGCCCCGCGATGGAATTGTCCGCTGGTTCTGCGTTCAGTTGTAAAGCTCCTGAACGGAATCGGGACCATTCGAATGAACGGTGTAGGTCTCCGGGACCCTTCCCTTCAGCATAGCCTTCAGGGAATCGACGATCTCCCACGAATATTCAACGCTGTCCTGGCGGATGAAGTTCATCTGGTCCCCTTCAAGGGCGTCGAGCAGCAGGCGGTGGTATGGCGTAAGCCCTTTTTCGGAGAAGGATGTCTGGTAATCGAATTTCATGAACACCGGATCGGTGACCATTTCTTCTCCCGGCCGCTTCGCCCCGAACCTGATCGCGATTGTTTCTTCCGGCTGGATACGGAAGACTACCTGGTTCGCGGTATAGCTGCAGCTTTCGGCAGGACCGAAAAAGTTCTGCGGAGGGCAGCTGAAGGTCACGACGATCTCGGTCATGGTTTGAGAAAGGTTCTTTCCCGCCCTGATGTAGAACGGCACCCCCTTCCACCTCCAGTTATCCACGAAAAGCCTGACGGCAGCAAAGGTTTCGACCGTGGAATCAGAGGCAACATTTTTCTCGGACCGGTACCCTTCATACTGCCCGACCACCACCGGCAGCGGGACCTCATCACCGGAAAACGGACGAATTGAACGCAGGAGTTTCGCCTTCTCATCGCGGACGGAATCGGCGGCAAGATCCACCGGGGGCTCCATCGCCACGGCGGCAAGCAGCTGCAGCGCATGGTTCTGGAAAATATC
The DNA here is from genome assembly GCA_903928225.1 of uncultured Chlorobiaceae bacterium. Lineage (GTDB taxonomy): Bacteria > Bacteroidota > Chlorobiia > Chlorobiales > Chlorobiaceae > Chlorobium. The sequence continues at coordinate 18,320 of CAIYPU010000144.1, read as the reverse complement.
CCTCAACAGGCCCGTTTCCTCGTAAAAGGACCCCCGCTCCCTGATGCCGAAATCTTCGGATATGGTTATCGAAACGTTCGCTATGTAATGCCGGTTCCAGATCGGCTCGAAAATACCGTTTGAAAAACGGAACACGAGGATGTTCTGGACGGTCTCCTTGCCGAGGTAGTGGTCGATGCGGAAAACCTGGTCTTCGCTGAATACCTCCCCGATAACCCGGTTCAGTTCCCGGGCGCTTTCCAGATCGGTACCGTAGGGTTTTTCCGCAATGATCTTTCTCCATCCGCCGCACCGTGCCTGCCTTCCCCCGAGGCCGGCATTCCCGAGGTTTCGGACCACCTCCTGCGCAAGGCCCGGCGGTATCGAAAGGTAAAAGAGGATATTGGAACCGCAGGACCCGGCAGCCGACGCGTCTTCGATCTGCCGGCGCAATCCCTTGTAATCGCCGGACACGAGAAGGTCGGCCTGAATGTAGCGGAGCCTGTCAAGAAATACTGACAGGAACTGATCGTGAGCGATCGCCGGAGAAAAGCTCGCGAGTTTCCCGCTGACGATCGAACGGAACTCTTCGGAAGAAATCCCCGCGCGCCCGACAGCCGCGATCAGGTAATTGTCGGGAAGGTGGCCCCTCTTTGCCAGTTCGAGAAGCGCAGGGAAAAGTTTGCGCGAGGCAAGGTCGCTGTTCCCCCCGAAAATGACAATGGTGCAGTTTTCCGCTTTTTTCCGCATGATTTCAGGGTCAGCTGTTTTTTTTCGTATAACCGTGGCCACCGAACTCATTGCGCAGGGCCGCGACAAGCCGGTCGGACATGTTGTTTTCAGCCCGCGACCGGTACCTGCTGAAAAGCGAGGCCGCGATTACCGGAAGGGATACCTCGTGTTCGAGCGCTGCTTCGAGAGTCCAGCGCCCTTCGCCCGAATCGGCGATCTTTCCGTCGAGATACCCAAGCTCAGGATCGCGCCGGTAAGCCCTCGAGGCCAGCTCCATAAGCCATCCCCGGACAACCGAACCGTTTGACCACAATGTCGCCACTTCGCCAGGATCAAAACCGAAGCCGCTCGCTTCGAGCAGATGGAACCCTTCGCCCATAGCCTGCATCATGCCGTACTCGATCCCGTTATGGACCATCTTGGCGAAATGCCCAGCCCCTGAGGGCCCGACATGTGCGTAACCGTCGGGAACGCACAAATCGTCAAGCAGCGGCACGATCGAAGCATAAGCGCCCCTGTCGCCGCCCACCATGACGCAGGCCCCGTTCCGTGCCCCCTCGAGCCCACCGCTCGTCCCGGCATCGAGATAGCGTACCCCCTTTTCATCCAAAGCTGCGGAGCGCCTTACCGAATCGGCATAGTGCGAATTGCCTCCGTCAACGACGATATCGCCCTGCCGGAGGAACGGGGCTAATTCCGAAATGACGGCATCGACAGGATCACCTGCCGGCACCATGAGCCAGAGCAGCCTCGGAGTAACGAGCAATCCGGCAAGTTCTTCCAGCGACCCTGCCGCCTTTGCACCTTTTTGTGCGAGTACGGAGGCGGCCTCCTTCGACAGGTCGAACACAACGAGTTCATGACCTCTTTCCAGGAGGTGTTCGGCCATGTTGAAGCCCATTTTTCCCAATCCGATGAATCCTGCCTTCATAGGTATTCCGGTTCATGAATGTTGATAAGAGTTCATCTGTAAGCCTCGACAGCTATCCGCCCGCTTTTCATCAAACAAAATAAAGCGCATGAAAATCCTTCGGACATCCGGATTTTTATAAAACTCAGGTTACGGCAACCCGTCGCATGCGGAGTGTTCCGGCTCACTCCACGCACAGCAGCTTCACGCCCGAAACGAAAATCCGCTTTGAACGGCTGTGATCCGATCACGAAATCACTGCGTCCCCGCTTGAAAATCGGCATCAGGCATTCACCATGGGGCAAAATGCCCTGTCGAAGGGGCTGTCAGTCGGAAAGGTAATATTCAAGGGTCGATACCACCCTGACCTTCTTGATATAGGGAGTGTTGCTGTCGCGGTCCTCGATGGTGAACTGGCCCTGGGTTGCCGATTTGATTTTTCCGAGGCGGCTTTTCGAATCGGTCGCGAATTTCTGGGCGACCATCCTCGCATTGTTTGTGGCTTCCTCGATCATGGCCGGCTTCAGGCTGTTCAGGCCGGTAAAGAGAAATTCGGTTTTCGAATCGTAATTCTGTCCCGAAATCGCCACACCCATTTTGCCCAGGTCCACCAGTTTCTTGATGGACGCCCGGACAAGGTCAACGTTTTTCGTATAGACGCTTATGGTGGAACTGCCCGCATACCGCATGGAAAAACGGTTGCCCTCGCCGAAACTCTGTGCCTGACGGTCAGTGATCGACGGTGCTGAAACAGAAATGTCGTTCGTGTCGAAACCGTTTTTCCGGAGAAATTCGAGGACCACCGCATTTTTCTCCTCGATCGATGAAACAAGGGTCTGGAGGTCATCCGAGGCGACTTCGAACTTGATCGGCCAGATCGCGATATCTGACGGGACATCCCGTTCCGAAAGGCCTTTGACTGAAACCGTGCGTTCCAGCGCCTTGAACCGGGCGATGGACTGGGACAGGAAAAAACCCATTACGACAAGTCCCAGGCAGAGAAGGGACCCGAGAATGAACGCTTCCTTTGTACGTTTGCCCTCCATGGCTGCTCCTGTTGAGAATTGCGGGGAATATACGGTATCTTTCTATTTTACGGGATTTCAAGCATTGAAACAACTTTCGCCAAGCTTCCGTTCAACGGCATGGGAACTGAAATTGCATCGGCATGTTTCAACGCGGAGGATTTTGATTTTTTCCACCGCAAACTGCGCGAAGAGACGAAAGTCATCATGGAGTGGTTCCGTGATGACCGGTTCGACCCATCCGGACACCGATGCGGCCTGGAGCTTGAAGCATGGCTTCTGGACAGCGACTGCGAGCCTGCCCCGGAAAACCGGAAATTCCTGGAAAAGCTGAACCATCCGCTCGTCGTCCCTGAATTGTCGAAATTCAATTTCGAAATCAACACCCCGCCCCTCGACCTGGAGGGCCGTTTCATCGGAAAACTGCACGACGGGCTGAACGAACTATGGGAAACCTGCCGTGAAGCCGCTGCGTCCATCGGTTGCAGGATCCTCTCAATCGGCATGCTCCCGACACTCCGGGACACGATGCTGAACATATCGAATATTTCATCGTCGATGCGCTACACCGCGATGAACAGGGAGATCCTCGAACTGCGCAGGCAGAAGCCCCTGAAAATCAAGATCGAAGGACAAAGAGAGATGCTCGGCATAGAACATTGCGACGTCATGGCGGAAGCTGCGGCCACTTCGCTGCAGCTCCACCTGCAGGTCTCCCCTGCTATCGCCGCGAGAGCTTACAACATCGCCATGATGCTTTCAGCCCCGAGCGTAGCCCTTGCAGCCAACTCGCCATTCCTGTTCGGAAAAGAACTCTGGGAAGAGACCAGAATACCGCTTTTCGAACAAGCCGTCTGGGTCCCTGCCTTCACGGACAGGGACGGGAAGATCGTTTCGAGGGTCACATTCGATACCGGTTACTCACGCCACTCCCTGCTCGAACCCTTCCTTGAAAACCTCGACGGGTTCCCGATCATCCTGCCGGTCATATCCGAAGAGAAACCGGAACGCCTTTTCCATGCACTTCTGCACAACGGCACCATCTGGCGCTGGAACCGTCCGCTCATCGGCTGGGGGCCCGGAGGAAAGCCTCACCTCAGGATCGAGCACCGTGTCCAGGCCGCCGGCCCGACGATAACCGACATGGCGGCAAATGCGGCATGGTTTTACGGAGCGACGCTCCACCTTCTTGCCGAACCGGAGGGTATTGAACACGAACTTCCGTTCGAGCAGGCAAAGGCGAATTTCTATGCGGCCGCCCGGCACGGCCTGCAGGCGGAGGTTACCTGGAGGAAAGGAAAACGGGTCAAGCTGTCGGAACTGCTTTCCGAAGAACTTCTTCCCGGTGCAACCCGTTCTCTTTACAAAGCTGGGGTGGACACCCACGATATCGAATATTTTCTGAACAGCGTCCTGAAACGCAGGATAGAGAGCGGCAGAACCGGCGCGGCGTGGCAGAAAAGCTTCATCCGCAGGCATGGCAACGATTTCCGGAAGATGACCGAATGCTATTACGTCAACCAGCAACAGCAGAAACCGGTGCACGAATGGACATGGTAACCGAATATTTCGGCCGAATACCGTTTTCAAGAAAAGAAGGGTTGCCGGAAGGTTTCGAAACAACCCCTCTCGCCGGGCTCGGAGCCCTTCTGCCCGGTCCGTCGCTGATCCATATCGAGGGGAAAAAGGAGCCGCCCCTCTTCGTTTCCGTCCTCCTTCACGGGAACGAGACAAGCGGGTTCCTTGCACTCCAGCAAGTGCTGAAACCGTTTGCGGGCACGAAGAACAAACCTGCGCGATCCATCTTCCTGTTCATCGGCAATGTTGCCGCATCGGTGAAAAACCGGAGACGTTTCGCCCATGAGCCAGATTACAACAGGATATGGAACGGCGGCAAGCTGCCGGAACAGCGGATGGCGCAACGGGTGCTCGAGCTCATGAAAAAGAACGGGGTTTTCGCCTGCATCGACATCCACAACAACACGGGCAGAAACCCTCACTACGGCTGCATCAACAGGATAACCCCGGAGTTCGTCAACCTCGCGCTGCTTTTCAGCCCCACCATCGTTTATTTTACGGAGCCCCACGAAGTGATTTCGAAAGCCTTTTCCCGTTTCTGCACATCGGTTACCGTAGAATGCGGATTGTCCGGCAGAGAAGAAGGTACCAGGCATCTTGTCTTTTTCCTGGAGCAGTGCCTCGGACTGGAAGCCATTCCCGTGACACCACCTGAAAAACCATACTCACTCTACCATACGACGGCAAAAATATCCCTGAGGAACGATGTCCCGTTTTCATTCGGAAAGCCGGAGGGAAATAACGGAATAACGCTTGTCGATAACCTGGACAGGCTCAATTTCCTGCAGCTTGAACCCGGAACCCTGCTCGGCAGCACACAACTGGAAGAGAGCGGCATCGTTGCAACCAATAACAGCAACCATGACGTCACAAGCAGGTATCTCGATTTCGAGAACGGGAAAATCCTGACGGCGCGTCGCTTTACGCCCTCGATGTTCACGAAGAACAAAACCGTGATCCGGCAGGATTGCCTCGGCTACATCATGGAACACTATCACCCGGGAAGCCTCGGAACTTCCTGACGGGAATCAGCGCCGGGGCGGAAGGCTCTTCTATTTCCCGGATTTGTCCTTGCAAGCTCGATATACCTTGAGATCAGGGCATTGTTGATTACCGCCCACGATTTGGTTTCTGCGAAAGCAAGACCTTTCTGCCGCATATCGAAATATTTTTCCCGTTCCGTGAGAAAACTCCGGCATATCCGGTAAAAATCTTCTGTATCGCCGGCCCTGGCAATAACTCCTCCCCCTGATTTTTTTACAAGTTCACCACACCCGCCTATATCTGAAACCACACAAGGGAGCCCTGAAGCGAAAGCTTCAAGAGTGACATTGCAGAATGTTTCGGTCGTCGAGGGAAAAAAGAACACATCGCCGCTCGCATATGCCACAGGAAGATCAAGACCGGTCAGATATCCGGTGAAGACAGCTTCGGGCATACGCTCCTTCATTTCCTCCTCGGCAGGACCGGAACCAATCATCACGAACCGCACCCTGTCGTTCAAACCGTCCTGCATGAAACGGTTATAGACCTGCATGACAATTTCAATATCCTTGTAGTGAACGAAACGGCCGGCATAAACGAAAACCGTCCGGCCCGAAGCATCCCATTTGCGCCGAAGATCAGCTGATCGTCGAGATGGGTCGAAAAGGTCCCTGTCAATACCCCTCGACCAGATTTCGATATTGTCGATTTTTCTGGATCCAAGCCTTGTCTGCATACTGTCGCTTGGAACAAGAACAACATCACAGGTATTGTAGAACCAGACAAGATATTTCCAGAGCGCCGGTTCGGCAAAACCCAGCTTATAGTACTGCAGATAGGATGGGAAATCGGTATGGTAGACGGAAGCAGCAGGAATCCGGTGTTTTTGCGCATAAAGAAGAAATTTCCTGCCGATCAGATCTGGCGTGGATATATGGATAATATCCGGTTCGAAGGCATCGAGTTGTCTGCTGGTCCCGTCAGTGAAAAATCCAAGTCTGTAATCGGTATAGAGCGGAATCGGAACGGATGGCATGCCGTGAACCGTCATCCCCCCGTGATCGTCATCTTTAGAAACATCAGGGGACCAGACTACGACCGTATGACCGTTTTTTCTGAAGGAAGAAACCAGCTGATAAATGGTTCTTGCCACACCATCCTTGTCTTTGATAAACGTTCCTGCGTATATGGCAATCTTCATTGGAAACGAGAGAATCTGTTTTCATACTGCCATCATGGCCTGCTGCGTAGAAAAAACAGAGAAGCGATGAAGCAAAGGTAATATTTCCGAACAGAAATCCATCATTTCAATACCTTGTTTTCACAGGGAACGCGTCAGCTTTCCAACCCTCGGATGGACCAGCATCCGGTAGTCGGCATAAGAAAGGCGGACAAGTTCGGTCAGTGCTCCGGCATTGAACGCTATCTCGTCGTCTTCCTCGAGCTCTGCATCGACAAAGACTTCCATTCCGTAAAGGTTGCCGAATGGAGGCATGGCACCCAGCTCGCAGTCGGGGAAAAGATTGGCGAATTCTCTTTCGTCTCCCAGATGGATTTCCCTGGACCCGGCCATGGCGCCGAGCAGTTCGAAATCGAGCTGCCGTGAAGCGGGCAGTACCACCATGGCAAGGATCCCCTTGATATATTCCATTGGCAGATAGTATCAGCCAAGATCGTATCTGAACGAATAATCACCGTTCTTTGACAAAATTCAGGCAATCAAGCCCTGTAAAAGCTTCTATAGGAGGTACTTATCCCAGGAAAACAGCATAGTCTTTCTGTTTCAGCTGCACACAGCGCATGAGGTTATAGGTCAGATTGGCCAATCCGATCTTGGCGGTTGCCCTTATATAGCCGATGGTTTTAATAGTCATGGACTGCCGCATCCGTCACCATACAGGCATTGATGAGCTTGGTGGCCTGGTCAACCTTGAGGTGATTTTTATAGCCGCAGAAATTCATCTTGTTCTTTTTGGTCCAGCGGGCGTCACGATCTTTCTGGCGCAGTTTGTTCGGCTTTGCCTTCCAGGTTTCCGGGGTCTGGCCCTTTTTGATCTGGTCGTTTTCGTCTCGGCTGTTGCGTTGCCGAGGTACTTCAACAAAGCTCGCATCAACAATCTGCCCGGTTCTGGCAAAGATGCTCTGGTCGTCCGGGGCTTGATTGAACCGGTAAAACAAGGCTTCGATAATGCCTTCCTGTATCAGGGTTGCACGGAACATCCAGATGGTCTTGCTGTCCGGTACCCGGTCACTTGATTTGAGCCCCAGAAAGCGTTTGAAACTGAGTCGATCGTTAATCTGAAATTCCAGGGCATCATCCGAGAGACTGTACAGGCTCTGGAGGATAAGAACCCTGAACATCATGACCCGATCAAAAGGTGGTCTTCCTGCATTGCTATGGTTCTCTGGTTTGCTGAAAACGACATCAAGAATAGGAGCAAATATTTTCCAGTCGATGTATTGCTCCAGTTTCACCAGCGGATCTTTGAGCTGGGTAAGACGTTCAAACTGGAATTGTTCGTCAAAAAGGGCGGGAGGATTGATGTTTTTCATGGCAGCAGAGTCAGAATCATGGAAACTGCTGCAAGATACAGTGTATTATGGTTTTTATAGTCGTTAACTTATTGTTTTTAATAAAAATAAATTACTCAAGAATAAATAGAAATACCCTTGACTTTAGCAAAACTTTAATTACTACGACCATTTGTTGTCGATCTTTTCCTTATGAGCTCGATATACCTCGAGATCAGGGCATTGTTGACTGCCGCCCACGATTTGCTGTAGGCGAAAGCAAGACCTTTCTGCCGCATATCGAGGTATCGTTCCCGTTGGGTGAGAAAATCCCTGCAGATACGGTAAAACTCATCGACGTCGCCGGCCCTGGCCACAAAACCCCCGCCGGATTTTTCAACAAGCTCCATGCACCCGCCGACATCGGAAACCACGGAAGGAAGCCCCGAAGCGAGCGCTTCGAGAGCGACATTGCAGAATGCTTCGGTCGTCGAAGGGAAAAAGAAAACATCGCCGCTCGCGTAAGCCACCGGAAGCTCAACCCCTGTAAGGTAACCGGTGAAAACCGCTTCGGGCATCCGTTTACGCATATCCTCCTCGCAGGGACCGGAACCGATCATCACGAACCGCACCCTGTCGTTCAAACCGTCCTGCATGAACCGTTCGTATACCTGCATGACGATTTCGATATCCTTGTACAGCACAAAACGTCCGGCATAGACAAAAACCATCCGTCCGGAAGCGTCCCACTTCTGCCGAACGGCATCAGATCGCCGGGAGGGATCGAAAAGGTCCTTGTCGATCCCCCTCGACCAGATTTCGACATTGTCGATCTGCCGTTCCTGAAGTTTTTTGCGGACGCTGACGTTCGGGGCCAGAACAATATCGCAGGTGTTGTAAAACCATATCAGATATTTCCAGAGGGCTGCCTCGGCAAAACCCAGCTTGTAGTACTGGAGATAGGAAGGGAAATCGGTGTGGTAAGCCGAACCGGCGGGAATCCCGTGTTTTTTGGCATAAAGCAGGAATTTCCTGCCGATAATGTCGGGAGTGGATATATGGATGATATCCGGCCCGAAGGCATCAAGCTGCCTGGAGGTTTCGGCGTTGAAGAAACCAAGCTTGTAATCCGGATAGAGAGGGATCGGGACGGAAGGCATCCGGTGAACCGTCATCCCTCCGTGGTCATCGTCTGCAGCGATGTCAGGCGACCAGACAACGACCGTATGGCCGTTTTTCCTGAAGGAAGAAACCAGCTGATAGATAGATTTAACCGCACCGTCCTTGTCTCTGATAAATGTTCCCGCGTATAAGGCTATCTTCATAAGAGACATTGGAATCTGTTTTCATGCCGCTATCGCCTTACACTGCACCAAGACAGAGAGCAGCAAAAAATTAAGGTAACAATTCCGGAAAGAAAACCATCATCCCTCGGCCTTCAATTCATCGGTTGCAGGTCAGCTTTCCAACCCTCGGATGGACCAGCATCCGGTAGTCGGCATAAGAAAGGCGGACAAGTTCGGTCAGTGCTCCGGCATTGAACGCTATCTCGTCGTCTTCCTCGAGTTCTTCGTCGACAAAGACTTCCATACCGTAAAGGTTGCCGAATGGAGGCATGGCACCCAGCTCGCAGTCGGGGAAAAGATTGGCGAATTCTCTTTCGTCTGCCAGATGGATTTCCCTGGACCCGGCCATGGCGCCGAGCAGTTCGAAATCGAGCTGCCGTGAAGCGGGCAGCACCACCATCGCAAGGATCCCCTTGATTTTCACGATCACGGTTTTTGCAAGTTCCTTGCCGGGGACATGGGCGGAAGCGGCGATCTCCTGGGCCGTATAGGCACGGGAATGGCTCACCACATAATACTTCACTCCATGGCTGTCGAGAAATTCCCTCAGTTTGCGCATTGGCATAGTACAGCTCCTTTTTCTTTTTTCTTTTCGGATCAGGCTCCCTTGAGATTGAACCGGCCCCGATTCCCGAAGGAACGGGGCCGGGAATACACCGGAAACAGCAATAGAAAACTATTTCCTCAAGTAGATGAAGCTTGCGTTCGGACGCCCGACAAAGCAGGAGTAACGGAAACCGTACTTCCTGATAATGTTGTATGCAGTCAGAGCTTCTGCCTTGTTCGCACCGAAATCGAACATCCAGTGATTGCCGTCAACGATTTTCCATCGTCCGCCGAACTCTTTGACCTCGATGGTGTTCGGATTGAAGGAAACCGCATCTTCACCGGGGAAAGGACCCTGCGGAGCGCTGCCGCTGACCAGCAGGTAGGTGAAGGAAGGATTCGGGCGTCCAACATAACAGGTGCTGTTCATACCGTAATGCCTGATGATGTCGAAAGACCTGTAGGCCTCGTCCTTTTTCGTGTCGAAATCGAAGATCCAGTGGTTTCCTTCGACAATTTTCCAGCGTCCGCCGATCAGTTTCACTTCGATGTTGGCCGGATTGAAAGGAATGCAGTCCTCCTGGATAACCGGATTCACTGGCTGTATTGGTGGCAGCTGCGGCTGTACCGGCTGAAGTTGAGGAGGCTGAACGGGCTGCAGCGGAGGCCATGGCCTTACCGGCTGCACCGGGAAAAACGGCCGGAGCACCTTGATCTTGCAGTAGGCCACATTGTTGAACTCCCTGGTTTCATGAACCTTGTTCCCGGCATCGGCCACTGCCGCAAGGTAATAGGTGCCGGGAGGAGTATTGGCCGGAATGGTGTTGCTGCCGTTCAGCTTGACCGGGATAGTGCCGTGAGGCGGTAACGACTCGTTCTCCCTGCCGCCCTTGAGAAGCACGCCGCTGTAGTAACCAGGCGAATAAGTCGCATAGGGGGCCGGTACGGGGTAGTTGGGAGATGAAAGAAGCACGAGATCGAACGTGACATTGTTCAGGGGATGGTTGAACGAGCTTTTCGCCCATACCTTGAAAGAAGCACCAAGGTCCTGTCCTGCGCGTACCGTTATGGGACACCCCTGTATCTTCACCTGCAGGTCACCGGGCCATCCGTAGCCGGGACCGCCCGGACCTGGGCCTGGGCCACCTGGACCTGGGCCTGGACCACCTGGACCTGGGCCTGGACCACCTGGACCTGGGCCTGGACCACCTGGACCTGGGCCTGGACCACCTGGACCTGGGCCTGGACCGGGCACGATGCACGCCAGGTTCTTCTGCATCCAGTTGTTCGACTCATTGTTTTCAGCTACAACATTCCAGATATCAACTTCCGCCTTGACCTGGGAAGGCGACATCACCTTGAGCGTGCTGACAAATTCAGCCGTTCCTCCAGGCGCCTTGAGCGCTCTTCCTGGATCGAAGAGCCAGATGGATCCTCCGCCCCACTTGTTGCCGTTTATCGTCAGGTAGACACCCGCACTTTTCGGCTGGTGGTCGGTCCATACCTTGTCGGGCAACTGGCCGGGTCCGTTGTTGCGGATCCTGACGGCTACCCTGCAGTCAGGGGTAAGCCAGACATCCTGTACGGAAAGGTCCGGCCGGAAAAGAGGAGGAATCGGGCCAACAGGACCGGGACCCACTGGACCAACTGGGCCGGGACCTACAGGACCAACTGGACCGGGACCTACAGGACCAACTGGACCGGGACCGGGAACGGTATTGCAGGCAAGATTCTTCGTAAGTGAGTTGTTGGACTCGTTCGTTTCGGCAACTTCGTTCCAGATATCGACTTCGGCCTTCACCTGGGAGAGCGAGGACACCTTGAGGTTGCTGATATATTCAGCCGTTCCACCCGGGGTCTTCAGGGCCTTTGCGGGATCGAAGAGCCATATCGTGCCGCCTCCCCACTTGTTGCCGTTGATTGTCAGGTAGACACCCGCACTTTTCGGCTGGTGGTCGGTCCATACCCTGTCGGGCAACTGGCCGGGTCCGTTGTTGCGGATCCTGACGGCTACCCTGCAGTCAGGGGTAAGCCAGACATCCTGTATGGAAAGGTCCGGAAGCAATGGACGAAGAGGAAAATCCGGTTTCATCGGCTGGAACTGCGGGGGCGGATCAGCGAAGGAGGCTGCAGAAAACGCCATACACACAAGAAAAAGCCCGGCAAGAGATGCCGTCAGGCTGAATACACGTTTTTTCTTCATGGCTGTGACAGTTTAGTTTGTATACAGGGGAAAAAAGGTATGACATTTACAGGATTTGACGATTTCCTGAATAAAAACATGCGGGAATAAAACAAATCGGGGCATTGCAGTGTCCGGAACGGGAAAATGGAAATGGCAGGGTTTCGTTGAACATGCCACCCCGAAGGAAAGCGTATCGAACGGACATCTGCATGCGTACTACCGCTCCCTCTCCTTCCATGGCTGCAACGCGGCAAGGGCTGATCGGTACCCGGCTTCCATGATCTCCGGGACGCGATGCGTATCGACAAGGCTGAAACCCGAAAGTTCCGGACAGATGCATAAATCGACACCCTCTACCTGCATTGCCGTCGTATTGGTGACGGCGCTGTAAAACGCATTCAACAGGATCCCGATGATGTTTTCAGGCGCATGGAAACGATGGCATGCAAGCAGATCGACGCAGACAATCGTTTCGGCACCATCATCCTCGAGAGGCGACACCGGAACATTCTCCACAAGGACACCGTCAACCAGCAGGGAACCGGAGTCTTCCACCGGCTTGAATATGCCGGGAATGCAGCTGCTTGCCATAACGGCATTGGCCACGTCACCTTTCCGGAAAACCACCTTCCTGCCTGTGCCGATATCGGTTGCGATCATGCTGAGAGGGACAGGGGCATCTTCGATCTTCTTTTCTCCCAGAAGCCCGGTAACGATGCCGCCGAACTTGCGGTTGGAAAGCAGCCCGTACTGGGAAAGGACCGGGCCGGAAAGATCGAACCAGTCGAGGGCGAAGGTGATGTCGCGGATCTCCTGCCAGCTTTTGCCGAATGCATGAAGGGCTGCGATGAAAGAACCGATGCTGGTGCCACTGACCATGCCGACCCTTATGGAAAGCTCGTCGAGAGCCCTCAGCACCCCGACGTGGGCCGCACCAAGGACCGCTCCGCCTCCAAGCCCGAGTGCAATGTTTTTCATACGATCAATACCGAAGGTTAAAGGGTTGACGAACCGAACTGCTCACGTATCGAACATCTCCACGATTTTCCTGAGGAAACCGAACTTTGCCGGCCCGTAAGGAGGGTAGCGAAGAGACGGGTCGGGAAAAATCGAGTGATGAAAAACGCTCCTGCGGTAACTGAACGCATCGAACCCCGCCCTTCCATGGTAGCGGCCGAAGCCGCTCAGGCCGGTGCCGCCGAAAGGAAGGCCATGGATCGCCGACTGGAAAAGAAGGTCGTTGATACAGAGCCCTCCTGAACGGACCGAGCCCTTCACTTTTTCTGTCACCGCCTTGTCCGGAGTGAACAGATAGACGGCAAGGGGATCAGGATTGCGCGACACGATCGAAAGAGCCTCGTTGATTGTTCCATAGGTGAGCACGGGCAGCAGGGGCCCGAAAATCTCTTCCTTCATGACTGGATCGTCGGGGGAGATATCCGTGAGGATTGTCGGAGCGATATACCTGTCATTGCGGTCCCGCTCACCACCGGCAGCGATATTGCCTGCATGCATGAGGCTTTCAAGACGGTCGAAATGCCTGTGGCTGACGATGCGCGCATAATCCGCACTGCGTTCGGGATCGGGGCCGTACAGTGTTCCGATCGCTTTCTTCAGTTCCGGCAGCAGCTCATCCGCGACGTCCCGGTGCGCCAGCACGTAATCAGGCGCGATGCAGGTCTGGCCGGCATTGAGGAACTTCGCCCAGACAATGCGCCGTGCGGCGGCACGAAGGTTGGTGTTTTTTTCAACGATACAGGGACACTTGCCCCCGAGCTCGAGAATAACCGGGGTCAACGTCCCGGAAGCGGTCTGCATGATTTCCCTGCCCACCCTGCGGCTGCCGGTATAAAAAATACAGTCGAAACGCTCCCTGAGCAGAGCCCTTGCTTCCTCAGCCCCGCCCTGCACAACCTCGACAGCGCTGTCGTCGAGATAATTCGCGATACCCTCCGCCAGCAAACGCGATGTATGGGGAGCCTGTTCCGAAGGTTTCAGCACGACGCAGTTTCCGGCGGCAAGTGCGCTGACCAGGGGAGCAAGGCAGGTATTGACCGGGTAGTTCCAGGCACCGATAACGAGAACGACTCCCAGCGGACAGGCCTCTGCCCGGGCCCGGCCGAACCGGTAATGGAGCGGTATGCGGGCCCGATCGGGTTTCATCCATTTCCGCAGGTTCCGCAGGGCATGACGCACTTCCCCACCGACGAACGCCGTCTCGGTGAAAAACATCTCGGCAGGCGATTTACCGAAATCCATGCGGACAGCTTCGGCAAGGTCGTTTTCCCGTTCGGCAAGGAAACGCTGAAGGGCAAGCAGCTGTGAGCGGCGCCATGAATAACCGGCAGTCTTCTGCGATGCGAACGTCCTGCGCAGCTCTGCAAGCTTTTCCTGAATCATATCCGGGTGCATGATATGTAAAACCTTAAAAAATAATTAACCATTGATAGAACACCCCTTGTTGGTTAAATTGCACAAAAAATAACTCATTTAAATCTCTTCGTTTAAATTCTTGACAACTGGCCCTTTATGGATTGGATTGCACAACCCGAAGCATGGATCGCGCTCCTGACCCTGACCGCACTGGAGATTGTCCTCGGCATCGACAATATCATTTTCATCTCCATCCTCGTAGGCAGACTGCCTGAACACCAGCGGGGCAGAGGCCGAATACTCGGACTCGGGCTCGCCATGATTACCCGCATAGCCCTTCTCCTTTCGATTACCTGGGTAATGGGTCTGACTGCAGGGCTGTTTACCCTCTTCGGTGAAATCATTTCAGGACGGGACATCATCCTCATTTCAGGAGGACTGTTCCTGCTCGCCAAAAGCACCCATGAAATTCATCACAGCCTCGAAGGAACCGAGGAAACAAAAAAAAGCGCAGGGAAGGGCAGTTTTGCCTTCACCCTTATACAAATTGCAGTCATCGACATCGTCTTTTCGCTCGATTCCGTCATCACGGCTGTAGGTCTTGCAAAAGATGTCGTGGTGATGATCATCGCCATCATGATATCCATCGGCATCATGATGCTTGCAGCAAAGAGCATCAACGAATTCGTCGAAAGGCACCCGACGATAAAGATGCTTGCCCTGAGCTTCCTCATCCTTGTCGGTGTCACCCTCATAGCGGAAGGCGCCGGGTTCGAATTCCCGAAGGGCTACATCTATTTTGCCATGGCATTTTCGATTTCCGTTGAAATGCTGAATATCCGCCTGAGGAAAAAAACCGCAGAGCCGGTGCACCTGCATCCAAGCATGAATATCGACGGCGAAGAAGCCTGAAAAAACAAACACCCTGCAGCCTCTTTTCGCTTTTCAGGCTGCGGGGAACCCCATCTGTTCAATTCCTGATCATCCCCGGGCAGCCCGCGGGGAATTTGTCCGACCCCCGTTGTGTTGAAATAGGAACGGTACTGAATCCCTGCGGCCCGAAGGAAAAACAAGAAAAGCAGCAACGGCCATGTCACTAGCTACCCCGCTTCCACCCGAGAAACTCTGCAGGACCTGCGACCCATCACTGTTCCCTTTCAGCACGACGGCCGAACTCGGCGAGCAGGCCGGCATGACCGGCCAGAAAAGGGCGTTTGAAGCCATCAGCTTCAGCATGGGAATAAGGCACGATGGCTTCAACCTCTTTGCCCTCGGCCCCAATGGTACCGGAAAACAGACGGCGGTCACCGGTTTCCTCGAAGGCATCGCGCCCGGTTCACCGGTCCCTCCCGACTGGTGCTACGTCAACAATTTCGAAAAACCCCGCCACCCGAAAGCCATGCAGCTTCCTGCGGGGAAAGCGTCCGAGTTCGCCCGCGACATGGAACATCTTGTCGAAGCGCTCTTCACGGTGCTGCCGGCGGCGTTCAGCAGCGAAGAGTACCAGGCGCAGGAAAAAAACATCCGCGAAAAATTCCAGGAGCAGCAGGCTGAAGCGATCGGCAAACTTGAAGAGGAAGCGGCAAAAAAAAATATCGCCCTCATCCGGACGCCTGCCGGCTTTGCTTTCGCCCCCTTGAGGAACGGAGAGGTTATCAAGCCCGAGGAGTTCATGCAGCTCGGCAAGGAAGAACAGGTGACGATCGAAAAGCAGATCGAAGAGCTGAAAAACGCATTGCAGGCCATCATGGGCCAGATCCCGAAATGGCAGCGCGAAACCCAGGAGCGCATCAAGGAACTGAACCGCAACATCGCAAGTTTCGCTGTCAGACCGCTGGTTTCCGAGCTTTCCGCAACGTACAGCTCCATACCTGAGACCGTCGATTACCTCAAAGCGCTCGAAAACGATATTGTCGAAAATTTCGACCAGTTTCTGGAAAAAGAACCTGACGAGAGAGAGTATTTCCTTGGCCTGCCGCCGGGAAGACTCAGCATGAAAAGTCCCTCGTTCAACCGTTACCGGGTGAACGTCATTGTCGACAACAGCGGGACCACCGGCGCACCGGTCATCTACGAAGACAAGCCTGCATGCCAGAACCTTGTCGGCGATATCGAGCACCTCTCCCAGATGGGAACGCTCGTTACGGATTTCACCCTCATCAAGCCCGGTGCACTCCACAAGGCGAATGGCGGCTACCTGCTTGTGGACGCCCGGAGGCTGCTGCTCGAACCGCTCGCTTATGAAGCGCTGAAGAAAGCGCTGCGCACGAGGCAGATCCGGATAGAATCCCTCGGCCAGCTCTACAGCCTGATCAGCACCGTCTCGCTCGAACCGGAGCCGATACCGCTCGACATCAAGGTCATCCTGCTCGGTGAACGGAGCCTCTACTACCTCCTGAACGATTACGACCCCGATTTCAGCGAGCTTTTCAAGGTCGCCGCGGATTTCGAGGATGAAATGCCGGCCGACGACGGCAGCAGGCTCGCCTATGCAGGAATGATCGGCTCGATGGTCAGACAGGACAACCTGCGCCATTTCTCCGGCGCGGCGGTCGCCAGAATCGTCGAACACGGCAGCCGCATTGCCGGGAACGCAACAAAACTTACCGCTCACCTGCAGAGCATCTGCGACCTGGTGCATGAAGCCGATTACTATGCTGGCTCGTCTAAAAGGGATACCGTCGAAGCTGAAGATGTGCAGCGTGCGATCGACGCGAAAAAACTCCGCTCCTCGCGCGTCCAGGAAAAAATCCGGGAGGCGACCCTGAAGAACATTATCCTGATCGACACCGAATCTGAAAAGACCGGGCAGATCAACGGCCTGGCAGTCTACACCATCGGTGAGCAGAGCTTCGGACAGCCCGGACGGATCACCGCGAGGGTGCGCCTCGGAAAAGGAGAGGTCGTCGATATCGAGCGTGAAGTCGAAATGGGCGGGCCTATCCACTCGAAAGGGGTCCTGATCCTTTCCGGCTTCCTCGGTGCCAGATTCGGCATCGAGCAGCCTCTTTCACTCTCCGCCTCCCTTGTCTTCGAGCAATCCTACAGCGGTGTCGAGGGAGACAGCGCTTCGAGCGCCGAGCTCTATGTCCTGCTTTCCGCACTTTCCGGGGCCCCGATAAAACAGTGTTTCGCGGTCACGGGATCGGTGAATCAGCATGGCGAGGTCCAGGCCATAGGAGGCGTCAACGAGAAAATCGAGGGCTTTTTCGACCTCTGCAAGGCAAGGGGGCTGAACGGAAAACACGGGGTCCTCATCCCTGCGTCGAACATCGACAACCTCATGCTTCGAAGCGATGTCATCGATGCCGTGAAAGCTGGCCTTTTCTGGGTTTATCCGGTCACCCATATCGATGAAGGGATTGAGCTCCTGACAGGCGTACCGGCCGGCAAGCCCGATGAAAACGGCCAGTACCAACCTGATACCATCAACGGAATGGCGATGGCCAGGTTGCGGGAAATGGCCCTCAGACTGAAAAAATTCAGCTCACCCGAAGAGAACGGAGCGGCAAAAACCATGATGCCCGAAAACTGAGAATGGAACCAGGCATGCCCGATCGTCAAAAAAACATCCGCTTCCGGCACATCGCCGTAGCCATCGACTGTTCTCCGCACAGCCTGGCCTCGCTCGCCGCCGCCGCTGAAATCGCCAGCCACACGCAGGCCGAACTGACCGGAATATTCGTCGAAGACATCAACCTGCTCCGCATGGCCGAACTGCCCTTCACGCACGAGGTCCGCATGTATACCGCCGAACCGGAAAAAATCGATCCATTGCACCTCGAACGATCGCTGAGGCTTCAGGCAAGGGAGGCGCAAGCGGCGCTGGAACGTTATGCGCAACAGTTCATGCTCAGGCATACCTTCCGTGTCTGCCGGGGAAAGGTTCCCGCAGAGGTGATGTCGGCAGCGCTGGAAGCCGACCTGCTTGTGCTCGGCAGGAGCGGTCGGGCACCCGCCTGCAGGAAAGGGCTCGGATCGACGGTGAAATGCGCACTAACCGGAAACGCTAAAAATATCCTGATCATGCAGACCGGGTTCCCGGCTTCGGCAGAATCCACCCTCGTCATTTACGACGGCACCGATGCCTCCAGAAGTGCGCTCGCCATGGCGGAAAACTTCCTTCAGGCCGGCTGCACCCTCCATATCCT
>CAIYPU010000143.1 GCA_903928225.1 uncultured Chlorobiaceae bacterium | reverse complement strand
CCATGTAACCCTGGCTGGCAAAGGCAAACCTGCAGTATGCGTTATCCTTCCGGAAACGGGAACCAGGCCGGGAGCCGGTCCTTATCCAGAGGATTGGCAATTTATGTATGATCCTGGCAGAGAAAAGTCACCACCGATTCGAAGACAGGCAAGGGAAAGGTCCCTGGCAAGCGGGATATTGAATATCTCCGTGAAGGAAATCATCATACTTCCCGGACTTCCCCGGAATCCGTCACATCAGGCAAATCATTGAACAGGGGTATGCAAAGTCGAAAACATGAAAATAGCATTTTTGCGGAAGAATCCGAGGCCAAGGGAAAATATTAATGCTGCCGTGCAGGATGACCGCATAAAATTTTCCGCTCGATGGAGAGCGGACGGGATGAAATTGTTTTCAATAATTCTTCAGGTTTTCACATCCCGTGGCTATCCAGCCATCTGATTATCCGGTCAGCAACCTTCAGGCATCCATCCTCGAGCATCATGCCGTGTGGCATGTCAGGAAATATTTCCGCTTCCACCCCGTACCGGGTTCCGGTTTTCCTGACCTCTTCCTGGGACATGATCGTGTCTTTTCCTGCACCGAGCACAAGCATCGGCACACCTGCGGGCTCCTGTTTCCCGATTTCCGGCACGAGCATTTCAAGATATGCGCGGTACGAATCCTGGCTGAGCCGGGCATAACATGACGAAAGCAGTTCTTCCGGCACATCTTCTGAAAAGACGAGTTCCCGGAACTTATGCTGCGTCTCGACGATAGGCTTCATGTTCATGGTCAGGCTGCCCCTGATCGCAGCTGCAGGCTGGCGGCGGAAAATCCTCCATGTCGCGCCCATCAGACCTGTCGGAGGGACAGAGGCCATAAGCACGGCCCCGGCAGGCCTGCGACGTTCAAGATATTTCTGCACGACCCGTCCTCCCATCGAATGCCCGACAAGCACCGGTGGGCGTCCCAACCTGCCGACGGCTTCCTCGACATCGGCGACATAGTCCCTGAGGGATACACGGCGCATGTTCCTGACCTTTTCGCTGCCTCCATGGCCGCGCAAGCTCAGGGCATGGGCTTCATAGCCATGCCTGGAAAAATAGGGCAGAAAATGTTCGGACCAGCACCAGGCGCCCAGGCCCATCCCATGAACGAACAGCAGGGGGACCGTACGGGAGGTAGATGCAGGTTTTTCGGAAATGATCTCAAGACGCATAGCACCCTTGCCGATTAAGAGTGAACGAATTTTGAACAGATGAAAAAGGGGAATTGACGATGAAAGCTACGCAATAAACTGTTATTTGCAAGAGAAGAAGGTGAGAAAACGGCTATCTGCTTATCGGAACGCAAGAAATGGAAAACGCGGACAAAATCAGATACCGCAGCCTGCAAGCCAGCCTATAATCCTGTCCGCAACCTCCTGCCAACCGTGTTCGATCATCATGCAGTGGGCCATATCGGGAAAGATTACAGCTTCCACGTCATACCTGCGTCCGGTTGCATACACATCTCCGGCCGACATGATCATGTCGTTCCCGGCTCCAAGCACGAGCACCGGCGGGCGCTCGAACCGTCCGGTAACGTCCTCGAGGTCGTGAAGGTAATCCTTCAATGTTACCCGGCGGATATTTTCGACCCTCTCGCTGTCTCCATGACCCCGCAGGCTCAGGGCAAACGATTCGTAGCCATGCTGCGCGAAATACGGCATAAAATGTTCCGCCCAGCACCAGGCATCGCTCCACATACCGTGAACGAAACGTACCGGGACCTGACGGGAGACCCCAACCGGTTTTTCTGAAATGATCTCCAGGCGCATACCATGTACCTCCTTTCTGGGGGATGAATGTTCACGCAAAAAAAGGGAGATATCACAAGGAAAGTTACGCAAGCGGAGGCCTTTTTGCATAAAAAAGGAAAACGGCCGACCCGGAGTTGTTCCCGGGCCGACCGTTTTTCAATTTGTACAAAGTACTGAAAAGAACCGTACCGTTATAGGGAAGGGTCAGAACACCTCGTTCTGCACAAGCTGCTCGTAAGTGTCGCGCCTGCGGACAAGCTTCGCTTCGCTGCCGCTGACGAGCACTTCGGCAGGCCTCAGCCGGCCATTGTAGTTGCTGCTCATGACGGCACCATAAGCACCGGCGGAAAGCACGGCAAGCAGTTCCCCTTCTCCGGCAGCATCGATCTCGCGGTGACGCGCCAGGAAGTCGCTCGATTCGCACACCGGACCGACGACGTCGGCAACGATGGTCGTATCGTGGCGTTTGACCGAAAGGATCTCGTGGTGCGAATGGTAGAGCGCCGGACGGATAAGTTCGGTCATGGCCGCGTCAACCACGAAAAACTCCTTGCCTGTATGGTTCCGCTTCCGGTAAAGTATCCTGGTGAGCAGCACCGAAGCGTTCGCCACGAGGAACCGCCCCGGCTCGAAAATAATCCTGGCCCCGGTTGGAGCGAGGATCGGGATGAGCTTCTCGGCAAAATGCCCGATCGGCGTTGCAGGTTTCTTTGGGTCGTAGGTAACCGGAAAACCGCCGCCGATATCGAGAAATTCTATGCCGAAGCCGAGGTCCTTCGCCGAGTTGAAAATATCGAGCAGCTTCAGGGTCGCCTCCACATAATAGCCCGTATCGAAAATCTGGGACCCGATATGCATGTCGAGGCCCCTGAGCGACAGGTTCTTCAGCGTGCCGAAAAGATCGAACACCTCTGCGAGTTCGGCTTCGTCGATGCCGAACTTCTCCTTGCTGTCACCGGTCGTGATGTAGGGATGCGTTTCGGCGGTCACGTTCGGGTTGATCCTGATGGCTACCGATGCATTTTTACCCAGTTCGCCGGCTATCCTGTCGATGGCACGCAATTCCGAAACCGATTCCGCTTTCAGGAGCAGCACACCGCTCTCCAGCGCATAGGCAATCTCTTCCGGCTTCTTGCCGACGCCTGCAAAGACGATCTTTTCAGGTTTCACCCCGGCCTTCAGCGCCCGGTACAGCTCTCCTCCTGAATTGACGTCACATCCGCTGCCAAGCCCGGCAAGGGTGCTGATCACATTCAGGTTGAAATTCGCTTTCACCGAGTAGCAGGTAAAATGCGGCAGGTCGGCAAACGCCCTCTCGAATGACTGGTAGCTGTCGACCAAGCTCTGTGTCGAGGTCACGTAAAGAGGAGTGCCGTAAGTTGCGGCAAGCTCGTCGAGCTTCACTTTTTCGCAGGCGAGCGTCTCCCCGGAATATTGGAACTGGATGGTATCAAACACGGCAGAAATACTTGTTATGATGATTACATGAGCTATAAAAATAGCGTTTGTTTCATTATCACCGAAAGAAAAAAGCCGTTGCTTGCAAAATCTGCCCGAAGAACTTATATTGAAGACTCTTTACAATTTATTCCTGAACGAAGTTACCATGGCAAAAGGAAAAGAAAACAGAATCGTCATCACTCTCGAATGCACGGAAGCAAAAAAGGAAGGAAAGCCTGTTTCCCGCTATACGACAACAAAAAACAAGAAAAATACCACGGATCGTCTTATCTTGAAGAAGTACAATCCGAACCTGCAGCGCCATACCCTGCATAAGGAGATAAAATAACCGCTTACACGGGAGCTTTTACAAGTACGAAGTTGTTTCTTTTTCAGATCTGAGCATAACGCAAAGCCCGAATGGCGGAACTGGTAGACGCACTCGTTTCAGGGACGAGCGCCGCAAGGTGTAGGAGTTCGAATCTCCTTTCGGGCACAACGAAAACTCTTCGCGTATGCACATGAAAAAAGACGGAAAAATCGCAAATACTTGTATTTCTATCTATCCTTGCCAGGATGTTTTCCATACCAGTACACAAGTGCACCTTTGATTGAGAAGGTGCTTTTTTTATGTTTTTATCAATCAATAAAAAAACATCAGAAGTAGTGGATCACACCAAAATCAACCTTCTTGTCAAGCTCCAGCACCTTGACAACCTGATTGAAAACATCGTCAGCCTGCAGAAAGGGCTCCCCGAAGAAATTGCTGCTCTTGATGAAGACCTAGCGTTTACCAGGCGCCAGATCGAATCCAGGAAAAAAATTGCGGACGACAACCAGAAACTTCGCCAGAAACTGCACGAGACCATCAACGAATGCAGGGAAAAAATAAAGGGTTTCAAGGAAAAGCAGGCCCTTGCCCGCAACAACAAGGAGTATGACGCTCTGTCGAAACAGATCGAATACGAGGAAAAAGAGATCGCTCATGCCGAAATCCAGCTACAGGACATCGCACACGCCGATCAGCGGGTCCAGGAGATCCAGCAGAAAGGGCGTCAGCTGATCGCGGAAAACCGTTACGACGAGATTTCCGAGGAGATGATGCCGGACGATGTCCTGCACCAGCAGCTCGAGGACCTGCAGAAGCAGGTCGATATGAAAAAGGAGGAGCTCGAAAGCATCGTGATAGAAACTGCCGGGGATGTGAATGAACTCCGTAAACAGATCGACGGCCAGCGTGAACTTATCCAGAAGGAAGCGAAACGGCTTCTCGACAAATACGACCACCTCAGGAGCGGCACGATGCAGAACGCAGTGGTGAAACTGAACCGCAATGCCTGTTCGGGCTGCAACACCAGGGTGCCGACAAACCGCCACACCATGATCGTCCAGGGAGGCTTCTACCTCTGCGAATCATGCGGACGTATCGTCGTACATGAGCGCCTGTTCGAAGAGGCTGGAAAGTAACCTGATCTATGGGCGGGGAGAGGAGCAAGCTTTTCCCCGCGCCTGTTCTTTACATTTTGTTATAGCTGAAACCGCAAGTGTGCAGTCGCTGTATGGCTGAGGGCCATGCAGAGGAAAGTCCGAACTTCACAGGGCAGGGTGCCGGCCGAGAGCCTCTCGGGGCTCAAGTCCGGGGATGACGGTGCAAGCCGCTCATCACAGACAGTGCAACAGAAAGCAAACCGCACCGGGAAACCGGTGTAAGGGTGAAAAGGCGGTGTAAGAGACCACCAGGCACTTCAGCAATGACGTGCGCTTTGTAAACCTCCCCGAAGCAAGGCTAAATAGGAAAGCTTTCCCTCTTTGAGGGAAGAGAGCGGCCCGTTCAATTCCGCAAGGAGAGTTTTCGGGTAAGCCGCATCAGATAAATGACTGCAGTTTTGCCCGGATTCCGGGCAATTCACAGAATTCGGCTTACATCTTCGGTTTCGGCTTTTTTTAATATCAATCATCTTCGGGTTTCGCCTCAATCGCTTCGATGCCGAACTCGCCAACGGTTACCTTCACGGAAACCGGCTTGCAGCATATTGGACAATCTTCCGTAAACTCCTGGTTTCCTTCCGAAAGGTCCACTTCAAAATCCATGGGCTCCCCGCAATAAGGGCACTGGACCGAAACCGGTTCAAGAATGTTCATCGTGCACTCCTTCTGATTTTATATAAAAAAACCGGCACTTCCGTTCAACGGAACCGTACCTGAACCTCTTTCCGGGTTTCAATCTTCAGCCCCGGAATCTTTTTTATGACTTTCTGCATTTTTTCCGGCGAAGGATCAGGACCAAGGGCATTGAATGCCGCAAACTCCCTGGGATGGGCCATCAGCTTGTCGAAATCCATATCCACCAGGGTGATCATGTTGCCTTTCCTGTATGAGGCATCAGCTCCGGTCACCGTACCCTGAACATCAACCGCGAGAAAAACCCTCATGCCCTTGAAAAACTGTTTCATGAGCTCCGCAGCCATTTTCTGCTGTTCAGGAGTCGTCGAAGGAGCGGAAGAAGTCGTTTCTCCCTTTTCAGGCTCCTGGTCAAGCTCGATGAACAGGCCCGATGGATCGCCCTTCACAAATTTGAAACGGACATACTGTTTCTCCTTTTTTGGAGGAGCGGCAGAAGAATCGGCCGATGTCGCCGGGTCGGGATTGCGACTTACCCGCAACGTATTGATGTCCCTGAACGCGTAGACGGCTTCGTACCCTTCATGGGTTCTTGTCCTGACAGGATAGACGTCGACAAAAATGACACCTTCCCCGAAATCGGCAGATTTTTTTTCAAGTTTCTCTTTCTCCGGCATACTGCCCGGGCCCTCCTTTCTATCCTTGTCCCCCAGGGCCTGCATCTGAGACAGCGATTCCCTGCTCATCAGCATCCTTTCGGAAACCGTACCGGAACCGTCCGGCTTGACATGCACGACGGTGCTGACCTCGAAACAGCCGGCAAGCGTCATGAGCAGCGCCATGAACCCTCCGAGCCTTACCAGATTCTTTATAGACATGACCGTATGGTGTTTGATTTTGCCGATACCGGGCGTTCGATTATGCAAGAAGCTGCAAACGCTCCATAGCATCGTCAAGAACCGAACCCTCTTTCGCGAAACAGAAGCGCACCGTGGAATCCCCTTTGTCGCCCTGGAAAAAAGCGCTTCCGGGAACGCTTGCCACGCCGGTGGTATTGAGGATATGCATAGCCTTCTCTTTGCCGGTGTTTCCCGGAACTCTCGACACATCGGCAAGAACATAATAGGCCCCATCGGGAATATACGGAGGAAGTCCGGCACGGGAAAGCGCATCGCAGAAAAGGTCCCGCCTGGCTTCGTACTCACGGGCGAGGCCGAGGTAATAGTCGTCCCCAAGTTCCCGGATTCCTATGGCGATCCCGGCCTGGAGAGGGGCCGGAGCGCAGACGTAGACAAGGTCGTTGAAATAACCGATAGTTTTCGCCCAGCGGGCATCGCAAATCGCATACCCGATCCTCCAGCCTGTCACGCTGAATGTTTTCGATGCGCCGGAAACCGTTATGGTACGTTCCCTCATGCCTGGAAGCGTCGCGAATGAACGATGTTCGTGGCCTGTATAAATGAAATGTTCGTAAATCTCGTCCGTAAAGACGAAAAGGTCATGCCTGCCTGCAAAATCCGCAAGCAGCGAAAGCTCGGCGGCAGAAAAAACCTTTCCCGACGGGTTTGCCGGTGTATTGAGAATGATGCCCCTGGTTTTCGGGGTGACCGCGCGTTCAAGCTCTTCAAGAGAAAAGGTCCATCCGGGCGGTTCGAGTGTGACATAGAGAGGGACCGCTTCCGCGGCGAGGAGCGTGCTGATATGGTAGCCGTAATAGGGTTCGAAGACGATCACTTCGTCGCCCGGATCGAGCAGTGCCTGAAAAGCGCAGTACAGCGCGCCGGTGGCCCCGGCGCTCACGACGATCTCGCTTTCCGGGTCGCACTGCATACCGCTGAACTTCAGCTGTTTGTGTGCGATTGCCTGCCTCAACCGGAAAAGTCCTGCATAATGGGTATAGGTGTTGACTCCGGTGGCGATCGATTCAGACGCCCCCCTGACGACACTCTCGGGAATGGGGGTATCGCAGACACCCTGGGAAAGGTTGATGCCTCCGATCCGCGCGCATTCGATGGACATGTTGCGGATTTCAGACTGCAGGACACAGCCGTGCCTTGAACTTAATGCGAGAGCCATCGGGAAAAATGAGGTTATGCTGGTTGTTCAGAAAAAACGCTCCCGCACACGGAACGGAAAGTGCCTGTCCCTGGCTTGATCGTAACCCGTCACTCGCCGATAAACTCCGTTTCGTCAGACTTTACGACAAGCACCGGGCATGGGGATTTCCGCATGACCGCTTCGGTCACGCTGCCGAGGATGAGCCTGCTGAATCCGGTCTTGCAGTGCGAATTCATGATGATGAGGTTCACGCCGAGCTCATGTGCTTTTCCGAGAATAACCTGGGCTGGATCGCCGAACTCGATCGAACCATCGACCTTGACTCCTTCTGCGGCAAGTCGGGATTTAAGCACGTCGAGCTTGTCCAGTTCGGTTTTTTCGAATTTTTCCTCGAGAGGCAGATTGTTCACCATGATTTCGGCCGGGATGTCGATGACATTGAGCAGGTAGATCGAGGCTCCCATACCGGCAGCGAATTCCTTCGCATAGCTCACTTCCTTCTGCGTGGGATCGGTAAAATCTACCGGACAGAGAATGGTGCGGATCTTGAACATGGCTTTTCCTGGTTGGGGTTGGGTTGAATTGCATGAAAACCAGTTTTGCAAAAACACCTCGGCATCTTCGACGGCAAAGGCAGTCTGATCACAGGGCCGGGCCGTTGCGGAACATGAGGCCGTCCAAGCCCCACATCGCGCCGAACAATGCCGTAAGCACCGCCATGATAAGCCCGATGACAAAAGACAGGATGATAAGCGCCGGTATGCTGGCAAAAGTCCACTTCACCATAAAGGTTACCATCGACCAGAACGGCATCCTGATGTCGGTGACTACCACCCGCCGGTCATCATTCGAATTTTTTGATTCCATTTTTTTCCTGTTTCCGTATTGTTGTTTTTTTCATGAAACACAATTCTGCAGGAACTTACAAATGCTAACACCACGAAAGAGTTATTCGTCCCCGTGAAACCGTATCCGCATACTTCCACAGGCCCATCACGAGTCGCAGGGGAAAAAGCCTCACCGGGACATTGACCAAATATAAAAAATTATACTTTCGACATAATTGTATTTTTTTAGGCTATTTTTGATATATTCCATAAATATTTAAAATATTGCCTGTTTACAACGAAAGGGAACAAGACGAGAGCAGTACCGCATGAAACGTTATTTTGAAACTTACGATCACGGCCCAGAGAGGTTTTTCGACGAGGTTTTCTCGAAAGAGGGTACTCCCCGCCCCCATTACGGCAAACTGCTGCAGCGGTTCAGGCAGTTTTCCCAGGAAGACATCAACGCCCGACGCGAAATCATCAACATCGACTTCCGAAACCAGGGCATCACGTTCACCGTCTACGGCGTGGACGAAGGGATCGAGCGGATCTTTCCGTTCGACCTCATCCCGAGAATACTGCCCGCAAAGGAGTGGGAGGTCCTCGAAAAAGGCTTGCTCCAGAGGATCACGGCCCTCAACGAGTTCCTGTTCGACATCTACCATACCCAGAAAATCCTCAAGGACAAGATCGTCCCTGCAGAACTGATCCTGGGCAGCAGGCATTTCGCCAGGGAGTTCGTTGGCGTCAATCCCCCGCTCGGCGTCTATATCCATGTGACGGGCAGCGACCTTATCCGCGACGGGGAAGGAAACTACCTGGTGCTCGAAGACAACCTTCGAACGCCAAGCGGGGTTTCCTACATGCTTCAGAACCGGCAGGCGCTGAAGCGTGCATTCCCGGCAATCTTCGGTAAATACAAGGTCCGGCCGATTGAAAACTACCCGCAGGAACTGCTCAGGACGCTCCAGGAAATCGCCCCGCCCGGCAGGTTCGACCCGAACGTCGTCCTGCTGACTCCGGGCATCTACAATTCGGCGTATTTCGAGCACAGCTTCCTTGCAAGGCAGATGGGCATCGAGCTCACGGAAGGAAAAGACCTGGTCGTCAACAACAATAAAGTATACAAGCGGACAACCCGAGGGCTCGAACGGGTCGATGTGATTTACCGGAGGGTTGACGATTCGTTCATCGACCCGCTGGTCTTCCGGCCCGATTCAAGGCTCGGCGTCGCCGGACTGATCAACGCCTACCGCAAGGGAAATGTTGCGCTCGCCAACGCCATAGGGACCGGTGTAGCTGACGACAAGGTCATTTACAGTTTCGTGCCGAAAATCATCCGTTACTACCTCGGCGAAGACCCGATCCTGCAGAACGTGCCGACCTGGCTTGCCAGCAATCCGGCGGACCTGAAATACATCCTCGAAAACCTTGGATCGCTGGTTGTCAAGGCGGCAAACGAATCAGGCGGCTACGGTATGCTCGTCGGCCCCGAATCGACACTGGCGGAACAGGAAAAATTCGCGGAAATGATTGTGGCGAACCCGCGCAACTACATAGCACAGCCGACCATCTCCCTGTCGAGGCATCCGAGCTTCATCAACGACAGCGAACTGTTCGGCTGCCATATCGACCTCAGGCCTTACGTACTTTACGGAAAGAACGTCACTATCGTACCCGGTGGCCTCACAAGGGTTGCCCTCAAGCGGGGATCGCTTGTCGTCAACTCCTCCCAGGGGGGTGGCAGCAAGGACACCTGGGTCATCGACGAATAACAATTACCATATTTTCATTACCGATATGCTAAGCCGTGTTGCCGAATCACTTTTCTGGATGAGCCGATACTACGAGCGTGCAGAGAACACTGCGAGGTTCCTCGATGTGAACTTCAACCTGCTGCTCGACCTGAACAGGATCACGCCCGTAGAAAACCCGAACTACTGGATCGCGCTCATTCTCGTCACCAGCCAGAAGGAGCGTTTCGACGAGCTCTACCCGGAGTATAACGCCAGGACCGTTACCGACCATCTCGTTTTCAGCCGGGAAAATCCGAACTCGATCACCTCCTGCGTCAGTCTTGCCCGGGAAAATGCAAGGAGCATCATCGAAAGCATCTCCAGCGAAATGTGGGAACAGATCAACCACCTTTACCACTTCCTTCAGGGTACCTCACAGCAGGCGGTCCATAACGACCCTTCCGGATTCTACAGGGAGATCAAGAACGCCTCCCACCTCTTCCAGGGGATCACCGACAACACCTTTTCGAGAAACGAGGGATGGGATTTCATCCAGATCGGCAAATACCTCGAAAGGGCGGACAATGTGGCGCGACTGATCGATGTCAAATACCACATGCTGCTGCACGAAAAGCAGGGGAAAAAGAAAATTTCCGGTGAATCCGACGACATCATCCAGTGGATGGCCGTCCTGAAAAGCTGCAGCGCGCTCGAGGCTTTCCGCAAGGTCTATCTTTCAAAACTGGACCCTGAAAACATTTTGCGATTCCTCATCCTCGACAGGACGTTCCCACGCAGCATCAATTTCTCGATCTGCGCAGCCGAGGACGCCCTCTGGCGCATATCCGGTAGTTCCCGGCACCGGTACGTGAACAACGCCGACAGGCTTATCGGCAAAATGGAGTCCGAACTCGGCTATGCGTCCATCGACGAAATCATGTCGGAAGGGCTCCACGATTATCTCGAAGACCTCGAGGAGCAGCTCGTCAGGATCGGCGAACAGGTCCATCTGACCTATTTCGCCTACCATACCCCTGAAATCGAACCGAACGGCGTCGAAGAAGCGCTGCCGTTCACCGGCGTCGGCGGCGGCAGGGCTATCTGGAGCCAGGCGCAGCAACAGCAGCAATAATTGAACCCAATCGACATACCCATGATCCTGAAGGTCGAACATACCACCATTTTCGAATACGACAGCCCGATCTATGAAACGGCCACTGAAGTCCGGCTCCATCCTGACACCAGCCCGCTGTCACCCCAGCGCTGCGCCAGTTTCAAACTGCAGGTCGAGCCGCCGGCCACCATTTTCGATTACACCGATTTTTACGGCAATGTGGTAAACCATTTCAACATCCTCCAGAGCCATAAAAAGGTGAAAATCCTGGCGACATCCGTTGTCGATACCGGCAACGGGCAAAGCAGGGCGGGCGATGACGAGGAGATCCTGCTCACCGATTTCACCGGAGAAAGCCGTTACGTGCACTTCGACCAGGGTATCCGCGAGTTTACATCCATGTTCACCACCCTCGAGGACAAGTGCCAGCTTGCTGAACATATCTGCCGGGAGATCAACGGAACTTTCGTCTATGAACCGGGCGTCACCGATGTCCACAGCACCAGCGCGGTGGTGATGGCGCTCGGCAGGGGCGTATGCCAGGATTTCGCCCATGTCATGCTGGCCGCATGCCGATACTTGTCCATCCCGGCCCGCTATGTCAGCGGCTACCTCTACGGAGGAGGAAGCACCCCGGACGGCAGGGATGAAGCGAGCCATGCCTGGTGCGAGGTTTTCTGCGGCAAAGAAAAGGGCTGGGTCGGCATGGACCCGACGCATAAAACCCTGTTTGCCGACGAACGCTACATCAAGATCGGATCAGGCAGGGATTATTCCGATGTACCTCCGGTAAGGGGAACATACAAGGGAAACGCCCAGGAAAAACTCGGCGTTTCAGTCAGGGTAAGCGCCATGGAATAAACGGCACGGGAAACCCTGCCTGAAAAAACATTACCGCTTTTCATCCCCGAACGCTACATTGATTGCATAGGCGGGAAGTTGTTTTCTTCCCTGCCATCAACCGGAATGCCAATTGGAAAATATCATGTCTGGAAGCGCGTTTCGTTTCGGATGTGCGGTTCTTCTTTCTCTTTTCCTGTGCGGCGCAAGGCCCCCCGTTCACAGAATGACCGCCGACGACTACTACTGGAACGGAAAGGAAAAGTACCACAATGGTGACTATGCCGGTGCTGTTGCCGATTATGACAAAGCGGCAAAGCTCGCTCCGGATACAGCCAGGATCTTTGGTAGCAGAGGTGCCGCAAAACGCAAGCTCGGCGACAAGGAGGGAGCCCTCTCCGATGCGAAAAAAGCCGCCCGCCTCGGAGACAAGGATGCCCGGCGGATCCTCAATCTCCTCGGGTACGACTGGGAAGAAAGCGACAAACCCGATAAACCCGCTAAATCCGGTAAAGGGAAACCGTAACAATTTTTTCCTGAAAGCACCTTTCAATGGCACGGAATTCAGCAGGTCCGGGCAACAGATTGCTTTTACGGGCACTTTTATTGTTGTCATGATGTCAGCAGCATTTTTTCTTCTAAAACAGGAGTTCACGCCCGACATGCAGACACATCCTCAACCGGCAGACAATTACGAAAAGGCGTTGGGACTTTTCGAGAACCTGAGTTCAAATGAACCGCAGGGAATGAACCCTTCCTGCAGAAGCCGGCTCCTCACACACGGGAAAAAAACCGGAAAAGCGATCATTCTCGTTCACGGTTATACCAGCGCTCCCCCGCAGTTCCTCGAGCTCGGGCGGATGTTTTTCGAAAAGGGGTACAACGTCCTTATCGTAACACTGCCCCGTCACGGCCTTGCCGAGAGGATGACCAGGGAACACGGCAGGCTGAAGGCCGAAGAACTTGCTGCATATGCCGACCGTACCGTCGATATCGCATCGGGGCTCGGCAGCCATATCACGATCATGGGTTTGTCCATGGGAGGAGTGATAACGTCATGGGCGGCCCAGCAGCGAAAAGAGATAGATCTGGCAGTGATCATATCGCCGGCTTTCGGGTTCCGGAAAATTCCGGCGCCGCTGACCTGGCCTGCCATGGTTTTCTACCGCCTTCTGCCGGACGCCTTCGAATGGTGGGACCCAGAACTGAAGGAAAACGGCATGTCACCGTGGGAATATCCAAAATATTCGCGCCATGCGCTCACCGAACTCCTGAACATCGGGTTCGTCGTCAGGGATGAAGCACGCAAAGCGCCCCCTGCCGCAAAAAAAATCCTGCTGGTGCTCAACCCGAGCGACGATATGGTCAATAACGACATGGCTGAGGAGGTTGCCGCGAACTGGGAAAAACGTGGGGCGGATATTTCAACCTTCACCTTCGACGCATCGTTGAAACTTCCCCATGACCTCATCAGCCCCGAACAGGTCGGACAACGAACCGATATCGTCTATCCCAGGCTGCTCGAACTGTCAGGAAAATAGATTCCGCTTGCAGCAGGTTGAGCGGGCTATCACGTAGTTGAGAGCTTTTTGTTTTGTCGGGCGCTTTGGCTACCTTGGTGCTTTCAAAACCGCACCACTTCTGACAGCAGAAAAGGGGTGGAACCATTGAAGGCCTCGATACGTTTTCCTGTGTCATGAAATTCACGCTTGCAGCCAGAGATACGAACACCGCCGCACGAGCTGGTTTCCTTTCGACCGCCCATGGCGATATCCCGACGCCGGTCTTCATGCCGGTCGGAACCAGGGCGAGCGTGAAATCGGTCGAACCAAGGGAGCTCAGGGAGCACCATGTCCATATCATCCTGGCCAACACCTACCATCTCTACCTGAAGCCGGGCAATGCCATCCTCCGGAAAGCCGGAGGCGTCCACCGCTTCATGAGCTGGGACGGTCCGCTGCTCACCGACAGCGGCGGGTACCAGGTTTACTCCCTCTCCGAACTGAGAAAGATCACCGAAGAGGGCGTCACCTTCAAATCGCACCTTGACGGTTCGAAATTGCACTTCACTCCCGAAAATGTCGTCGATACGCAGCGCATCATCGGCAGCGACATCATGATGCCGCTCGACGAATGCCCCCCTTCGACCGCCGAACGTGAATACATACGGAAATCCGGGGAGCTCACCATCCGCTGGGCCGAACGCGCCAGGAAGCACTTCAGCGCCACCTCCCCGCTTTACGGCCACGATCAGGCCCTTTTCGGCATCACGCAGGGCGGCACGCACGGCGACTTGCGCACCCTGTCGACCAGGGCGCTGGTCGATC
Organism: uncultured Chlorobiaceae bacterium; assembly: GCA_903928225.1. GTDB lineage: Bacteria > Bacteroidota > Chlorobiia > Chlorobiales > Chlorobiaceae > Chlorobium. Next base: position 542 of record CAIYPU010000143.1, on the reverse strand, counting down.
TCGATTTCGACGGCTATGCGGTAGGCGGTATGGCCGTCGGCGAACCGGCGGAAGAGATGTACCGCATCCTGGACCTCTCACACCCGCTGCTCCCGGAACACAAGCCCCGCTACCTCATGGGGGTCGGCACGCCGGAAAACATCCTCAACGCCATCGAACGGGGCATCGACATGTTCGACTGCGTTATCCCGACTCGCGAAGGGCGCAACGGCAGGGTCTATACCCGCACCGGGAAAATGAACCTCCGGTCGGCAAAATATTCGGAAGATTTCAGCCCGGTCGATGAAGGGTTCGACAACTATGTATGCCGGAACTTCTCGCGCGCCTACATCCGGCACCTGCTGAACGTTGGCGAAATACTCGGCCTCACGCTCTGCACGCTCCAGAACATCTCTTTTTTCATGTGGCTCACCGCCACGGCACGGGAAAGGATACTCCAGGGCACGTTCAGGGAGTGGAAAAACGATTTCCTCGAAAGGTTCAATGACAATGACAAAGCATAACGTCTTCCTGCTCAGCCTCGGCTGTTCGAAAAACACCGT